>CAMLLT010000001.1 GCA_946480935.1 uncultured Bartonella sp.
ATGAAAAATATGAAAGTAATGGCAGTCAATGAAAGTCAGGCGGACATAGCTTATAAAAGTCTGGAACGCATGATTGTGACATTGGCTCTCGAGCCGGGCATGGTTGTTAATGAACGTGCACTAATCGATGCAACCGGAATGGGGCGCACTCCTGTCAGGGAAGCGATACAACGGTTGGCATGGGAAGGTTTTTTTGAAATTCGTCCTCGTTCAGGGGTTCGTGTTGCCAATCTTGAACCACAAGACTTTAGCCGTGTTCTTGACGTACGTCAGGGTATAGAAGTTCTGCTTGCGCGAGATGCCGCGCGTTTTGCCGGAGCCGTTGACATTGATCGAATGAAAATAGCGGCAGAGAATTTGAAAAAGTCGGCTGAAGAAAACGATCCTTATAACTTTTTGGACGCGGACAAGCTTTTTGATGAAACACTGGGCAAAGCCGCAGGTAATATATTTGCAGCTCGGGTTGTCGAACCTTTGCAAACCCACTCCCGTCGTTTTTGGTTCCGTCTTTACCGCGGACAGGAAGCTATTATAAATTCCGCAAACGCACATATCTCCCTGATTGAAGGGATTGTCAGCGGTAAACCGGACGTAGCGGGAAATAGAGCATTGAAACTGATGGAACATTTACGAAAAATGGTCCCGTAATTGCCAGCCTATTTTGAAGCCTAAATCACGTTTCTTATAAAAAATCTTGTATGAGAACTGACATAGGAAAAGTACTGATATAGGCCAATTATAAATCAGGTCTATCCAGAGTTCCTTTTCTTTTATCCGCTAAAATAGGGAGCAAGACTTGATGTTATTTAACAGTCCTTGAAGATACACATAATAATTATCAAAATTTAAGGTTTATAGTCCATTTTTGTAGTCAAAAATAGGGGCGAAATTGAAGTAAATTTCCGATTTAATACTATTTGCTTGCTATGATGGAGGGTCTACACGTCCTAAAAAATTGTGGTGGTTTTAGAGTCTTCCGGCTATCGCTCCCTTGATATATATCTTTACCAAAGATCTTCTGTCCGAAGAGGGAAAATTCCTCTCATTTTTTACCAACAATTTGCGAACAGAATTTTCATTTTGCGAGTAATATCAGCCTAACAGTCTGTTTCTATTGTGAATTCAATGGAAAATAATGATTAGATTGTTCTATTTTTTCGCTTTGTAACAAAAAAATAGCATTGCAATTGTTCACAAGAGAAAAATTCTTGGTTGCACTTTAAAAACAACTGTGTTCTATATAGAGATATATCAGTTATAGATCAAAAGACAAAAATATATAAAATTAATTGGGAACAACCATCATTAGAAATGGTCTGTCTGGAAGTCGTAATTTGATAGCGAGCAATAAGTGAGCGATGACAAAATGGGAGCATAGACATGAAAAACATCACATGCATTACTGCTATGGGTTTAACTTTGGCTACCGGTTTCACAAGTTTGGCTTTGGCAGATAAAGTCGACGATATTATCAGTGCCGGAACGTTACGTTGTGCCGTAACGCTTGATTTTGCTCCCATGGGGTCACGAGATGCAAATAATGAGCCGATCGGATTTGATGTTGATTATTGTAACGATTTGGGGAAAGCCCTCGGGGTTAAAACCGAGATTGTGGAAACGCCTTTTCCTGATCGGGTGCCTGCTTTAATGTCGGATAGGGCCGATGTTGTTATCGCCTCGACATCGGACACACTTGAAAGAGCAAAAGTCGTCGGTTTTTCTATACCTTATATGGTTAACCGGATGATCGTGCTCACAAGAAAGAATACAGGTATCTCTTCTTATGAGGATTTGAAGGGTAAGAAACTCGGTGATACCGCCAGCACTTATGAAGAGGGAAAACTTAAAGCCGACATTGAAAAATGGGGTGGTGGTAGCTATAGCTCCTACCAATCACAAAACGATACAATTCTTGCTGTCGCACAGGGGCATATCGATGCAACTGTCTTGACCGAAAGCGTTGCGCAACTCGCTATCAATTCGGGTAATTATCCCGATCTCGTCATAACCGGAGTAGCGCCTTATATTCCGGACTATTACGCCATTGCGACAAAACGTGACGAATACGGCTTCATCAATTATCTTAACTTGTTTGTTCACCAGCAAGTACGTACCGGTCGTTATGCCGAGCTTTATAAAAAATGGTTCAAGAGCGAACCTGTCGATCTTACAATACCTTTAGTCTATCGTTGAACCGCTAGTCTATCGTTAAACGGTTAGCCTATCGTTGATCGAAACATGATAAGGGCGAGTGGTCAAACACTCGTCCGGAAATAATCAATGAAATTTTGTGAATGAAGAGAATTGATGAGGGCTTCTCATCTTTACTCCGGATTACTGTCCAGGACATTTTGATGCAAGGATCACTCCAATATCCAGACCCGACTTTTATTTCTGGAACAACCTATATTGATGGGAGTGTTTGCGGTGAGGTTCTCTATACGGAAACGCCATTAAGTTTTTGGGGCGGGATAGATCCTCAGACAGGGAAAGTGATTGATAGCCATCATCCGCTTTGCGGGCAATCTATCTCGGGCAGGGTATTTGTTTTGCCATCCGGGCGTGGTTCATGCACAGGGAGCAGTATTGTTCTGGAACTGCTTCTTAACGGTAAAGCACCTGCGGCACTTATTCTCTCTGAAATGGATAGTATATTACTGGCTGGCGTTCTCGTTGCCAAAATTTTCTTTGGCCATTCTCTTCCTGTAATGGTGGTTCAAAAGGCAAAGTTTCAACGCATTGCCGAAATGGAACGGGTTAAGCTTTGCCATGATGGATTGATGGTAGCCCGAGAGGTTGATGAGGAGAATATTCATCCCGAAGAACTTTCGCTTGCAGAATTTCCGTCACTTGATCTGACATCATATGATCAGGAATTGCTTTCGGGAAAACATGGCGAAGCTGCCAGACTTGCCATGACAGTTGTTTGTAAAATGGCTGTTTTTCAAAATGCGAGATCTTTAATCAATGTTCAACAAGCACATATTGACGCCTGTATTTATACCGGCAAAGGCGCTCTCGCTTTTTCGGAAAAGCTGAAAATGCTTGATGCCAGAGTGGCTGTTCCGACAACGCTGAACGCTATTTCGATTGATCTTCTGAATAGAAGCCGTCAGCCGGTTCCAGAAAAGATTGCCCTTCCGGCGAAGCGTCTTGCTGAAAATTATTTGGCAATTGGAGCTGAAGAAAGTTTTACTTGTGCACCCTATCTGCTTTGTTCTGCTCCGTCGAAAGGGCAGGAAATCGGTTGGGCAGAATCGAATGCAGTTGTTTATGCCAATAGTATTATCGGGGCTCATAGCCAAAAAAATCCGGACTTTATGGATGCTTGCATTGCAATTACCGGACGCGCACCGAAGACTGGGTGCCATTTAAAAGCCAACAGGATACCAACCATCCGAATTATTGTTGAAAAGCCGGAAGCCATTGATGACTCTTTCTATCCTTTGCTTGGCTACCAGATAGGGTTGATTTCGGGTTCGCATATCCCTTTGATCAAAGGTTTATCCGGACTTCATCCAAATCGGGATAATTTGAAAGCAATGTCTGCGGCATTCGCCACAACCTCTGCAGCTCCGATGTTTCATATTGAAGGTGTAACCGCAGAAATTTCGGATAATCGCGATTGGCTTGATCTCGATTTGGAAACTTTTCGCATCGGGCGGGAAGAGCTATTAGAAGCATGGCATGTTCTGAACGGGAATGCGGGCAATAAAAATGCCGATAATGCACCGGCATATGACAAAATTGATCTTGTAGCACTCGGCAATCCCCATTTTTCGCTTGAGGAAGCACTCCTGCTTGCGAAACTTTGTCAAAACAAAACCAGATCTCACAATACAGGTCTTTACATTACTATGGGTCGGCATTGTTTGAGCAAACTTGAAAAGCATCAATCTTTCCAAAGTCTTCAAGATTTTGGTGCCACAATTATAACAGATACATGTTGGTGCATGATTGGTGCACCAATTATCAAGAACAATCATAAAACTATTCTTACAAATTCAGGGAAATATGCCCATTACGGGGCAGGATTGACAAAATGCGCTATGCGTTTTTCCGATCTTGCCAATTGCGTTCAAGCGGCAGTCGAAGGAAAATTTGAAGTAAAACCACCGTATTGGCTTACGGCTCATGGAAACGAAAGTTAAAGCCATGTTCAATTATAAATTCCAGTGGGGTACAGTTTGGCAACATATCAACCAGCTTCTGGCAGGAGCCTGGGTTAGCCTTTATACAACAGCCATTTGTATGGTCTTATCGATCCTCATAGGGCTGGTTCTGTTGGTTATGAGGCGCTCCGCCAATCGCCCGCTTAAGGCAATCGCCATCACCTGGATATCAATTGCCCGCAATACACCGGCGCTTTTACAGCTTTATTTTTTATATTTCGGTTTTGGCGCATTCGGTATTTTTATCTCGTCCTGGTGGGCTTTATTGATTGGTATAACATTCAACAGTGCCGGATATTTGGCAGAAAATTTCCGTGGTGGTTTGCAGGCCGTTCCCGATACACAGACACGCGCCGCCCGTTCATTGGGGATGACAGCATTCCAGTCCTTTCACCTTGTCGTGGTTCCCCAACTTCTGCGGGTTGTCTATTATCCGTTGACCAATCAGTTGATCTGGGCGCTTCTGATGACATCGCTCGGTGTTGTTGTCGGATTGGACAAAGATTTGATGGCAGTTACCAAAACTTTGGCTGACTCTTCCTACCGCACATTCGAATATTTCTTCGCCGCTGCAGTCATTTATTACGTCATGTCAAAAATGCTGCTTATCCTCGCCAGATTATCGGCATGGAAAATTCTGAGATATTGATGGGGAGGGACAGATGTTTACAACAAAACTTACCTGGAGCGATCTTGTCTATCTTTCAAATGGTGCTCTTGTCACGATAGAACTGACTGTGGCGGCAATGGCTATCGGTACGGTTTTAGGAATTGTATTCGGTTTCATTCGCGCAGGAATGCCGAAAATATCCATGCCGCTAGCGTGGTTTCTGGATATTCCCCGTTGTGTACCGTTGCCAATACAATTTGTCTTGTTCAATTCTTTCAAGACCGTTATTGGCATTAAATGGAGTGCTTTCACGGTTGCCTGCTTTGTGCTCGGCCTTTACACGGCTTCTTACTGTACCGAAGTTGTGCGGGGAGGCATTTTGGCCGTGCCGGGAAATTTGCGTAGAGCGAGCCGTTCTCTTGGTTTGAGCTGGTGGCAGGATGTCTTTTATATTGTCATACCGCTTGCGGTCAGAGTAGGCTTTTCCGGTTGGCTCAATCTTACCCTTTCGGTCATGAAAGATACCTCTCTGGTTTTCTGGATAGGAATTATCGAGCTGCTCCGCGCATCCCAACAATTGAATATAAGATTGAACGAGCCATTCGTAATCTTCTTCCTGGCAGGGATTTTTTATTACGTCATTAGTTGGGTCGTTTCCAACATTGGTTCGCGTTTTGAAAATAAATGGGTGATAAATGATTGAGATTGATAATGTTCATAAATCCTTTGGTGCCTTGAAGGTTCTCAAAGGCGTTTCAATGACTGTTAACAAGGGTGAAGTTGTTTCCATTATCGGCGGTTCGGGATCAGGAAAGTCGACACTGTTGATGTGTATTAACGGTCTCGAAAAAATTGATAGCGGCGCGATCAAAGTCGACGGTACGGATGTATTTTCGCCTTCTACCAATCTTGACAAATTAAGACAGAAAATCGGCATTGTTTTTCAACAATGGAATGCATTCCCGCATTTGACAGTTATAGAGAACGTTTCATTGGCGCCTCGTAAAGTCTTGAAAATGTCGAAACAACAGGCAAGGGAAATTGCCATCAAACAGTTAGAACATGTCGGTTTGGGGCAAAAGCTTGATGTATATCCAAATAAATTATCCGGTGGACAGCAACAACGTATGGCGATTGCCCGTGCACTTGCCATGTCTCCGGATTATATGCTTTTCGATGAGGCGACCTCCGCTCTTGACCCGCAACTTGTTGGAGAGGTTTTGGATACTATGCGCCTGCTTGCAGAAGAAGGAATGACAATGGTTCTTGTTACCCATGAAATTTCCTTTGCCAGAGATGTTTCGAACCGCGTGGCTTTTTTCCACCAAGGTCAAATCCACGAAATCGGCACTCCCGATGAGGTCATCAGAAATCCACAACGTCCGGAAACAGTCGCTTTTCTCCAGTCTGTTCGCTAATGATAATAATATAAAGTTATGTTTGAGAAACTATATCTATCGTGACTGGAAAGAACGAATCTTTCAGGAAGGTTAGCTTGCGGAACCCCTGAAGTCGAAAGTAAAATTTTATTTTAGGTTAAAAGGTTGAATATAATTATATGATGAATATTTTTGTATTTTTTTAAATACGTTTGTTGTTTTTTGACTTGTTTATTTTTAATTTAACATAAAAATTATATTAAATATTTTTTTAAATTATTATAAGTGTAAAATTCCATAATAATTAAATTTTTTATTATAAATGTTGACGTTTATCCATATTTTTTTATTGAACCTTGTTCGTTTTTAAATGTTGGCGATGAAAGTAAATGGAGGGCAGCATAAAGATGGGTAGAAAGAGAATTTAAGGGAAGTTAATTTAGATTTAGAAGCCTTTTATAAAAGAAAAATCTTATCAATTAACCGGTTTTCGATGTTCCGATCAACACGTTGCTTCTTTAATGTGCGATATTTTTTTATTTAAATTCGATAACAAAGAAAGCAGCGGTCTGTCTTGAACTTTGTGGATATCAAAAATAGATGATAGCATATTCCGAGATATGATGAAGAGGATAGAGCCTTCTTTATAGGCGTTAATTTTTCTCCGATTACAAGTTAGCGCAACTCGCCTTTTCATTTATCTTTGAAAAAATCCTGCGGATGGAAAACTCGTACGGAAGAAAAGTTTCAAAGATTATAGCTTCTTTCCCGGATGTTTTTTCAACTTAAAAACAACCGTTTTCTATGAGGAAGACGCAGTTTCGTAAAATCGGAAAACGATGTGACAAAGTGGGTTGGTGCACAAATTCATATTGCGAGTGGCGGTTTAGGACAAGCTGTAAATGCCTGATAGGAATGCGCAAGTGTAAATTCGAAAATTCAAACTTTGACTAATGAGAAGAATAAAAGCAGCGCCGAAGATGCAGGTCTTTAGCAGAGATACGGGCGAGATCTATTGCTTGGATACCCTATGTCGGCGTCGTCATAACGCAACTGATTTTTCTTTTTGAACTCTTTATCCTTGCTATTTATATGCTTAAACTAGGAAATTTAAATAATTGAAATAATTATAAATTATTTATTTTATATATATTGGAATGAATAAAATTTTTTTTAAATAAAACATATAAAACAATTTACATATTATAAAAAATATATCGTGCTTTACGAAGTGGTGCACGTATCACCGTTAATTTATTTTTCAAATATCAAGTAATCCATATACTGATAAAGAATTTCATAAAAACAGTGTGTTTGGGGGAGAAATTATATGTATAACTTCAGCAATAAAACATTGGTTTTGACAGGTGCCAATGGCGGCATAGGACGTGAAGTTGCCAAAACGTTTTATGAAGATGGAGCAAATCTTTTATTGGCTGATACTGACAAGACTAAATTGGAGGAATTTCTCCATTCAATAAACGCTGATGATAGCCGTGTTGCTACAATAGCTGTGGATGTGGCAAACCCTGATGATAATGACCGGCTCATCGAGCTCGCTAAAATCAGATATGGTACTGTAGATTTCGTTGTTCCCTGTGCCGGAATCTATCCAGCTTTATCTTTCGAAAAAATGGATGACGAACAATGGCATCACGTCATTTCAATCAATCTAGATGGTGTATTTTACCTCTTACGTCGGATTGTCAATTTGTTGGGTGACAATTCCTCTATTGTAAATTTATCTTCGGTTGCAGCGTTTCGCGGCGCACAAATAAACGCCCATTATGCTGCAACAAAAGGGGCCTTGGTAAGCCTGACAAAAAGTTTGGCAAAAGAACTCGGGCCCAAAACCCGCGTCAATGCTGTAGCGCCAGGGATCATCGAAACAGCCATGACGAAAGATCTATTAAAAACACGTGCTGAAGAATCTATCAATTCTTCAGCATTGAAGAGATTGGGGAAACCGAACGAAATAGCAACGGTCATCGCATTCCTATGCAGTGATGCTGCAAGTTTTATCACGGGCGAAACGATCCATGTAAATGGCGGAATCTATATGGGATAGAGAATATTCGAATTGCGTTTAGCTGGAGGATTACAAAAGTGGAGGGACAAAAAATGCTACGAGGAAAGCGTGTTTTGATTACGGGGGGTGGACGTGGCCTGGGGGCGGCAATTGCACATGGAATGGCCTTACAAGGTGCATCGATTGATCTTGTCGATATTGACCAATCCACGCTTACACAGCAGGTGGAAAAACTGCGTAATGAAGGCTTTGATGTAACTGGTCGGGTGCTTGATATAAGTGATCGTAAAGCAGTTGATGAGTTTGCGAAACGATTTACAATGGATTACGACGGGTTGGATGTACTAGTTAATAACGCCGGTATAGCTGGGCAAGCCAATTTTGACACCAACGAAGTGGTTCAAGTCTGGGATAAAATTATTGCAGTCAATCTGCAAGGAGCATTCAATGTTTCTCATGCATTCGTACCGGCTTTAAAAAAGAAGAAAGGGAATGTTGTACACCTTTGTTCGGTAGTAGGATTCGTTGCGGGGGGATCGACGACAGCCTATATTGTCTCCAAAGGCGCTATACGTTCTCTTACCCAAGCTATGGCGCGGGATTTGGCACCTCATGGAATTCGTGTCAACGCTGTTGCACCCGGTATTATGGCTAGCGATATGGGACTTGCTCTTATGAACAGGCCCCATGGTGCTGATTGGTTTATAAACCGTGTTATGCTCGGGCGCATAGGCGATGTAGAAGAGGTTGTACCTCCTGTTATTTTTCTATCCTCATCAATGGCAAGCTACATCACGGGCACGATTTTACCGGTTGATGGTGGTTTTTTAGCGGCTTGATGAACCATTCCATTGCTCAATTCAGCTATGAGGACATAAACTATGCCTACATTCAAAAATCTGCTTCCGGCCTCGTCTTGGCGCGAAATAAATACAACAGCAGAAGATTGGAACACTCTCGACCCGACACTTGGCAAAACGATGCTGGTTCAAGAACATTTAATCAGGGCGTTTGAAGAAAAAGTTCTCGATCTTTCCCGTGTTGATCTTATTCACGGTCCGGCACATTCGGCTATTGGTCAGGAGGGCGGCGCTGTAGGATCGGTGATATCACTTATAAAAGGCGATGAAATCGACGGTTCACATCGCGGTCATCATCAGTTTTATGCGAAGGCATTGTCTTACATAGAACCGGATGGGATAGCGATTGATCAAGATTTTCCGACAGCCGTTTTTGATGTCACCAAAAAAACTTTGGCAGAAATTATGGGGTTGAAACAGGGATTTTGCCGCGGGCGGGGTGGTTCGATGCATCTACGCTGGGCTGAAGCCGGAAACCTTGGAACAAATGCAATTGTAGGCGGAGGTGTGCCGATAGCTGCAGGAGCAGCATTTGCTATCAAACAAGCCGAAAAAAACAATGTTGTTTATACCTATTTTGGTGACGGTGCTACCAATATAGGTTCAGTTCTTGAAACGATGAATCTTGCAGCGGCATGGAAATTGCCATTATGTTTTTTTATAGAAAACAATCGATATGCTGTATCCACAAATGTGGAGGAAGCAACCGCTGAAACACGCCTTTCCGCACGTGGACTTGCTTTTGCAATACCGGCACTGAAAGTTGACGGTACAGATACGCTTGCAGTTTATCTGGCCGCACAAGAAGCGAACCGGATTATGCGCTCGGGGAACGGTCCCGCCATCATCGAGGCTGATGTATACCGTTACTTCCACCAGAGTGGGCCACTTCCGGGAAGTGCTTTCGGTTACCGGTCAAAGCAGGAAGAGGCTGAATGGCGTAAACGCGATGCGTTGGATAAATTAGCCAATGAACTGATGAAACGTCAAATCATCGGTGAACAGGCAGTCGACAGACTACGCAAGCGGTGCGTTGACTTAATGGAAAACGTAGCAAATGAACTGACAGAAAATTTCGAAGGGAAAAAGAGAATTATTCCTTCACTGTGGCCTGACAAGCAGTTTCGTGACTTCGGACTAAGAGGTGATTTAAGCGAATTTAACGGAAAACGCTTTGAAGAAGAGAAAACTTATAAAGGAACAGTGAAAAAAAATGTGAAATTCATCGACGTTGTTTCAAGAACGATGTTGCGAAGAATGGAAACAGATGAACGAATTGTTGTTATGGGAGAAGATGTTCACCGTTTGAATGGTGGAACAGACGGAGCAACCCGTGGTTTGGTGGAGAGGTTTCCAAATCGTATTTTTGGTACGCCGATAAGCGAGAATGCTTTCACCGGACTTGCTGGAGGTATCGCCGCCGATGGGCGATTTATTCCGGTTATAGAATATATGTATCCAGATTTTATGTGGGTTGCAGCAGATCAACTTTTCAATCAAATCGGCAAGGCTAGACATATGTTTGGCGGAGAAACCGATATGCCGCTGGTGTTGCGCACAAAAATAGCCATGGGAACCGGATATGGTTCTCAACATTCCATGGATCCTGCCGGTATTTTTGCGACTTCGGTCGGCTGGCGAATATTGGCTCCGTCAACGCCATTTGACTATATAGGACTAATGAATTCGGCACTATTGTGTCGTGATCCTGTTTTAGTGCTGGAACATGTCGATCTATATGCTTCCTATGGAACTGCTCCGGTTGACGATTTTGATTATTACATTCCCTTTGGCAAAGCGCGGATTGCACGAGAAGGGCAAATGCTCACCATTTTAACCTATCTTTCAATGGTCAAAGAGTGCACTGATGTGGTCGAGAAATTGGGTATTGATGCGGAAATAATCGATTTACGCAGTCTGGATAGAGCAAGCATTGACTGGAAAACTATTGAGGCGTCTGTCCAGAAAACAAACAATGTCGTCATTGTTGAACAAGGTTCAATCGGAACTTCTTACGGTGGTATGCTTGCTGATGAACTTCAACGACGTTGTTTTGATTGGTTGGATCAACCGGTCAAAAGAATTCTTGGTGGAGAGGCCTCACCAAGTATTTCCAAGGTTCTTGAAGAAGTTGCCTGTGCAAATCATTCATATATTGAAAAAACGTTACGTCAAATGATGTCTGACCAAGGTTGGCCTCTGTAACTTTCAGAACTGCTATTTCACTACAGGAATGACGAAGGCTTCTCTCTGTGTAGAAGCGGATTTCAATCTGGAAGACGCCTTCCAGCGATCATCTTTGAATATATTTCGTGGGCAAGCACAATGCTTTTGACAAATCGATAACCAAGAAAAAGATCATACTCGTTTTAAAGCTGTCTTTAAAGGAGTAACGCGTATTATCCTTGAACAATTCAGGCTTGAGCCAATGTGATTGAAGCAACACAGTTTGATTACACGAAACTATTCTGCCAATCTTAACAAGAGAGATTGGCAGACATTTCTGTAATTTTGACCACACAAGCCGAAGCGCACAAAACATAAATCGTTTTTTCTGATATTGATTTTCCTAGCCGGTTCGAAAATTGAGGCAGAGTTCGGCATCAAAAACTTGATGTAAAGTCGAAATCGAACGTGGATTAGTCAATTTTATATGTCTGTTTTTCAAAGCTGTAATCACGTTCCACTTTCGCAATGCGGATGACGTAATGGGAATAAAATATTTCCCGACCGAGTTTCTTGGCGAGTTTATGGTCAACATTTGCTTTCCAAGCCTTCATGCTCGCTTCATCTTTCCAGAACGAGTTGGTAATGCCAAAACCGTCAGCACTACGGGCACTTTCAGCACCAAGGCACCCCGGTTGCTGTAACGCCAGTTCTTCCATTGCCTTCGCCATTTCTGCGTAACCATTGTCTCCTTCTGTTCTTCGGGAAGAAAAAGCAACAATGTAATAGGGAGGACTGGGCGTTTTCGAAAAAAACTTTGTCATTTGAAATTTCCTTAATGCTAATAATTGTTAATACGTCAAATCTCTTGTTTGTACTTTTTTCTATCATTTATTTTGCCTGGAATGGAAGCGGCTGCTTGTTTGTTTTTGACCGTTATAACGTTTGTCCTTTTTGTGACTAAAAAGGAATTTAAATAAGGTTCAGAACATTAATTTTCTTACTCTCAAGCGACGAAGATTGTTTAGGAAAAGACATGTTCATATTCATAGCCGGTTGCATAGGATTTCTGTCAATACGACCATTGGAGAAGAGTTTAGCCGCAGCTCTGGAATGCGAACTGCATAAAGAATGAAGAATGGTAATTTTTTTGGAAAAACATGATCTATATTTAAGAAATTGATATATAACGGTTTTTACGACATAAGATGCGTTTGATGCCAATTCTACTTTGAAAGTGCAGGACTTCATTTTCTATCCAAGGTAATCAAGCAAAAGAGCAAGTACAGACTACCGTAAAATTTTCCGTTCTGGTCGCAGCGTTCTTCATTGCCGGATTTATGTGTTTTCTTTTCCAAGTGGAAATGCAATTGCTTTGAATTTTTTCTGCCTTTATTCGATATGGCTCAAACTGTAACCAATTCAAAGCGGAAAGACCGTTTCAGACTTATAAATTTCTTCCAATCCTGTTTTTCTTTATTTTTTCTCATTACAGCTCATAGCTGCGTGATCAGACGAATGCCTTAATTTGTTTTTGTGCGGCATTCTGATAGTGGGATTTGTTGCAAGCGGGAAAAAATGTTATTTGATATTATAGAGGTTGATTTTGTTAACAAAATACGGTGCGACTGCATTTTTCCTAACGTTTTTCCGTTATATTTTTTTTAACAAAACAAATGCCATCCAACATAAAAATATGAGACCGAGAATAGGTGAAATCAAAAAAGTTGTTTTAAAGCCCAAGTGAGCGGTAATCTGGCCGGCAATAATAGCAGCAATACTATTTGTCCAGCTTTCCATGCATTGCGTAGCTGTGAAATCGGTTCCGGCCTGTTTTAATGATGACCAGTGCATGAACAGGGTAAAAAATGCCACATATGAAATGCCACTTGCCAAACCACTAATAAAGCTGACCACTAAAACGGAACTTAGGGATATCTGCGGTAAAAGAGCTAGAAACCACCAAAAAAATAAGCTTAATGCAGCAATCGAACTCGAAAAGACAGCCACTTTTTTCACGTTGAACACACGTGTTAGCCACCCCCCGATAATACCTCCGACAACAATAGTTGCCGAGGCAGCAACGCCTGTTACATTACCGACATCAATTAACGAGAAGCCCCTATCGATCAAAAAGGGACCTGTCATGGTCGAAGTTAGGGTATTCGAGAAATAAAACAAACCGGCAACAGATAAAATATAAAAAACACCTTTACGTTGCAATAATCTGCGTAGGCTCGGCGTGTAACGTTTTATCTCTACCGTCGATTTAAGGCTTGAACTCTTCACAAGAAACACCGGAATGATGCTGAGAAGTGTTATAAGCATGATCATTGCAATAGTCGCAGACCATCCACTATAGGTGAAAATAAACAAGGTAACAGAACCGCCAAGCAACATGCCTAAAGCGAACCCACTGATTTGCAAACCATTTGCCCAGGCTAGGTCATGACCTTTCAATAATTCGATTACCCAGCCATCTGTTGCTATGTCTTGAGTGGCACATACGAGATTGATCAAAAATATAATCGACAATAAAACACCGGTTGAAGAAGTTATAAAACTTATAATTATAAGAAAAGAATAGAGTATAATTGTAAGCAGTTGAGCCAATATAATGAAATAACGGCGGCCGCCTATATGTTTATTGCTGAATCGGTCAATGAAGGGCGCCCAAAAGATTTTTAGCGACCAAGGCAATATAACAAGTCCTATCATACCGATAGAGTCAGTGGAAATGCCCAGATTACGCAATATCGCAGGTAAAGCGAGAAAAGCGAGCCCCATAGGTATGCCTTGAGTCAAATAAAGCATACCTATTGCAGTAAGAGTAAGGCCTGCATTGGTTCGTTGAGCAATTGTCATTAGAAGCGGGCTTTCAGTGTTACACCAATCATACGTGATTGCCCGGCTACAGCTACATTGCTGGCAAATGGACTATTTTCAAAGTCACGATACCCGAAGGCGCGATAATCTTTATCAAAGAGATTTTTAACGAACAAGGTTGACGAAAAACCATTTTTTTCGACACCAACCCGTAGATTGACCAGCCCGTATCCTTCCTGTTCCAATTTATTGTCCACGTCAAAATATTGGTCACCGATAAAGTGGTATTCAGCTCGCATAAAAGCATCGAAAGGAAGTGACTGAAGCGCCCATCTATATTGTCCTGCAACACCGGCTGTCGTAGAGGGCGTATTTACCAATTTATTACCGGCGAGATTTTTACCGGTAGAACCGATAAAAGTATCATATTCACCGCTAATTATCCCCAGATAACCGGACAGGTCCAGCCCCTCTATTGGCTGCCAGTCCGCCTCAAGTTCGATACCCTTGCTATGCGAACGCCCCGCATTAACAATTTGCACAATATTCGCACCAACCAAGGAGCTGACTTGTTGGTCTTTCCAGTCAATGTAATATATCGAGCTATTCAAGGTCAGCTTTTTGTCAAACCATTGTGTCTTCAATCCGGCTTCATAATTCCATAAATATTCCGGATCAAAAGCACGATCTGCCGCAATACGATTGTAACCTCCCGATTTTGCTCCCCTGACCGCCGATATATAAACGAGCTTTTCATCGTCAAAGCGATAGGCAATACGATATTTCGGAGTTGCCATGTTAAAGCTTGCGGATTGATCAAAGGAATTATTCGTTAAAAGGGCGTGTTTTTCATCAGAAACACGTATACCCGTGGTCAGGTCAAGTCCGCCTATAATGTTCCAGGTAACTTCACCAAAACCGGCAATTTCTCTACGTTTATAATGGGATGCATTTAAGGAAGGGGAACCGAATGCACGCATATTGAAAAGATAATCATAATCACTGCTTTCATTTAGAAAAAAACTACCAACTAGCCAACTCAGTCGGTCAATCTCACCTTTTAAACGAAATTCCTGGCTGATTTGGTGACCTTTTTCGTCGGAAGTCGTGTCTCCTCCACCCATCGTGGAAACAATATGGTTATAATTCAAATCCTGATCTGCGGATAAATCATAATGTTGAAAACCGGTAATTGCTATGAGTTGCATTTTTTCAAAATCATAAGTGACGTTTGCATTCATATTTTGGCTGTCACGCACCTCTTTATTGGGAGGAGAAATATCAAGGACACGTTTTTTATATTGATCGAATGGTTGATAGGCATATGTGCCCTGATTAACGCGTTCGATTGATCCGCTTAAAACGATAGAAAGTTGATTGTCGGGCCTATAATGGATGGATCCCGAGCCGGTATATGTCTCAAGACCATCTATAGTACCTGAATAGTCGAGATAATCTGTATATCCGTTACGATGGGAATAATCAAAAAATAAGGTGCTGGTTAAATCTTTGCCTGTTATGGGACCACCGAACCATATGCTTCCCTGCCGCTGTGCCAGATTACCAACTGTTGACTCAACATCGATTTCAGATTTGTCACCCGGTTTCCGACTGGTCAGGTTAATTACGCCTGCAGCTGTATTATGACCAAAAAGGGTTCCTTGAGGGCCACGAAGGATCTCGATATTTTCAATATTTCCCAACCTTTGGCTGAATTCGGCTGTTGTTAAAGGAACACCATCTAGGTAAATACCGAGAGAACTGTTGAAATAGTTTGTTCGAATTGTATTACCGATGCCGCGTATCGTATTTACCGTAAAACGCTGCGACCCTTGATCATTCAAAACGACATTGGGTGTTGTGTTGGCGATATCTTTAATATTTTGAAGTCCCGCGTCGTCAACGTCCTGACGAGAAATTTGGGTGATACTTGCCGGCGTTTTTTGACTTTTATATTTATTTTTTTCACCCTCGATTACGATAGTCTCAAGTTCTGTTGCGTTTTGTGCAAAACTTTGAGAAGTGGCCCCAAGAGCCGATATGCCTGCTAATAAAATATATTTACATTTATAAGAAAAATAAAACATGATAGTTTTTATCCAGTTATTTTTCTTAATCTATGATAAATAATTTTAAAAAGTACCAGAGGGGAAATTTAGCGTTCAGCCAAAAAACTTTTTTGATCTGCTCAAAAACGGGCAGTCATAGATCGTGAATGAAACGAAGTTAATTTTTGAACTCTTCAATAGAAAATATTGGCAATATATTCATGCGTTCTGGGCATACAAAATTGGCAACATAATTATTTGTCATTTTGCAATAAAAACCGTGGGGGATAACCATAATGCCGGCGGAACAAAGTCGAAAAATGTGCAGGTGTATAACCGATTTTATATGCAATTTGTGAAATGGACATTTTGTTCTCACGCAACATTTGCCGCGCATATTCAAGGCGCTGATGTTGGAGAAATTCGACAATTGACATTGAAAAAATTTTTCTGAAACCGGCCGTTAAACGTGAGGTGCTAATGCCAACTTGACGTGATAATTGAGCCAAACTAGGTGGTTCGGAGAGTGATGCAATTAAAATATCACGTATATGCATAAAACGTTCTATTTCATGATGGGGAATGAATTTATCATTATCAGTCATACTGGATGGTTTTAAAAAAAGATTTTCGAAAGCAAGTGCGAGGAACTCGAAACTTTTCCCTTCAAAGTAAAGCGAGCGTAAACCATTTTCATAAGAACAATTGTGAATTTCATGGCAAAGTCGTATCAACCTCTCATCAGGCATAAAGCATTGTAGATCGTTATTTTGTTGATCATTGTTCTGCAAAAGTTCATGAGTTGTAATATCATGATGTTGTTTTTCCAACTGCAGCAGAGCTTGTTGAGGGATATGTAGGAATGTGCCCCTTATTTCCTCATCAGCAAAGATAGAATGGTGCGTCGTCATAGGTCCTGATGCCTTAAGAAAATAACCGAATTGACGGTTGAACGACGAAATGCTCCCTCTGTTGAATTCGAATTTCATTCTTCCCTGAATAACTCCAACATATAAGCCTGCTTGAGTAGAAGACATCCACTGGGTATCATCGGGCACAACGATCCTGGTCTGGGATAACAACCAGCCTGCATGATTTTTAAATGATTCATGAATGCAGCCGGTATTTTTTGTAATAAGAGAAAAATTTTGATCTTTAATTTGCAAACTATCGCTGCTCCGCATAGTAGAAATCCCCGTTTGAGCATTCGTGATTAGAAATTTTTATTTCTTTTTGAAATCATCCCGATAAGGGAATTGGAAAACTAACGTCACTTTGGCGATTAATTTATATGTATCGGGAGTGAACAAACCGGATCCTTTCAACTATTTCTGAACTCGCTTAAATGCAGTTGCATAGAGGCAATGTGTTCAGTGATATCAATCAGCTTTTGTGAGGTTGCAGATATCCCGCAGGGTGATTTTGATATTTATCTTGAACTTTTTGGTATAGAATTGCAAGTTCGGAAATATTCCGGGTTCGCATCAGTTTTTAAAAAGAGAAAAGAACTCTAATCAAACCGGCAATAACAGCGGGATTGATTGTTTATAAAAACGGGATTGACTATTTATAAAATTCATCGCGTGCTGCGTTGTTCGTGTCTTTTTGTCAATCTGGATAGTGACATTTTTAATTCAGTTTTTGTAAAAAAACGCTGATTTAATCCGCCATAAAATTGGCTTTAAAATCATTGAGAAAACATGGTTGTTTCTACGTTGCGACAATAGAAGAACTTACTTATTGTGGGGGGAGCGGCCAAGGCCATTGATAACTTTTTCGCGAATCCGAGAAATTGGCTCCGGCTTTTTTCGCGCTATTGTTACGCTTTATCATCTCACCTGGAAAAATATAGCGGTGTTGTCAGGCTAACTTTAACTTGCCTTAAAAAGGTAGAGTAGGGGTGTTTTAAGCAAGCAGAAAATTAAAATTTATGAAGAGCAGTCGTTCGTTTTTCTTTGTAAGCTCGTCTGGAGATGGCGTGCCTTTCATGATTGAAAGGATTGTAAATTGGTCCTTTTATATCGACAAAATCTTATAAACCCATGAGGCTTTCAAACTTTTAAATTGCTCGTTCTCATTGCCGAAATGCGGTCAAGAATTCTCGTATCAATAATTTAATCGTCGGCCTTTTCTTTGGAGTTAAGCTAATTCCATATCCCTAAGTACTGCATGATAAGAGGGAAGTTTATCTGTATTAAAATTTTTTGGAACTTAACGCTTTTTCAGCGATTTCAAATTGAATTCTTTGCAGAGTTCTTATCATGTTTTTTAGAAACATAGCATTCAAGAATTTCACCTTTATGATCAACGGATTTTGATAAATAGTGTTTTTCACCGTTGATTTTGACGAGGGCGTCATCCAATTGCCATTACAATTCGAACATTTGTGTCTTCGCTTTATTTGCATGGATTGAGCAATCGATTTACTAAAGTGCGCAACCCAATAACGAAGGGTTTAGTGACGAATATCGATATCACGATCATGCAGAATATCTTCAACTTGATGAAAACTCTGTGCTTATCGCACATAATACATAACTACTAGACGGATAATTTCCGGTGACGTTTTAGAGTATCTGAATGGATTTATCTTGCTCATGGCGCAAAATTAACGCGCCACGTGCAAAAGGCAAAGTTAATCTAATCTGATAATGCTGTCATGAACGTCTTAAAAGATCGTTTCAAAAGGTCACCATCAATATTGCGTACAATAAAGACCAGTTTTGAAACACCTTCTTCCCACGGCCATTTTTCCAAATGTTCAGGTGGATAAAGGCAATGCTGCACCCCTTGAATAAGCACCGGCATGTCAAACTCTGCTAAGTTAAGAATGCCTTTGACACGTAGGATATTCTCACCATGCTCTTTCAATAACAAATTAAACCAAATGCCAAAAACCAGCCAATCAATTTTGCCTTTATGGGTGACAACAAAGCTTTTTGCTTTTGCGTGAATTTCTTTTTCATTTTCAGCAAAAAAATGCACATTGACTCGCGCCTTTTTGCCGCTTCGTGCTTTGGCAAAAAGCTCGCTTAAAGTTTGCCTTTCGCTGACCAGTGAAATCTCAGCATCTTCATTCAGCCGCGTTAAAAGCGCTTCAACATTAAGGCGCGCATCGTCATCGATTCTATCACTTTTGCTGATAAAAAGCTGTTGCGAAGCCACCACTTGCGTCAACCATTCAGGGTGAAGACGATATTGCAATTCGGCATTTTCACCATCGATAATCGTGGTTAAACCATTTAAAACAAACGAGCCTTTTAAATGCACATCATCCATGATCGTCGATAAAAGCGAGGCTGGATTGGCAAGGCCAGTTGTCTCAATCAAGATTTTATCAAAAAACGGAATTTCCTTAGCATTGCGCTTGGCGAGCACGCTAAATAATGTCATCTTCAAATCAGATAAAACCGCACAACACACGCAGCCATTGGGCATGAGATAGGTATTTTCGGCAACATTTTGCACCAAAATATCATCAATCCCCACTTCCCCCAATTCATTAACCAGAATAAGGGTTTTTTCGTCTTGCCCGTTTTTAAGAATATTCTTAATGAAGGTTGTTTTGCCGCTGCCTAAAAAACCCGTGACAATATGAACGGGAATTAAATTGGGATTATTTAAATTGGACTGCGTTGATGATTGAGAGGTCATATTTTGTCATGTCCTTCAAATGCGCTATCACCCTCAACAGCAAGTGCGCTTAGCAATTTCGGGTCAAGCACATCCATCCTTTTGCCTGTCAAAGCAGCAAATTCATCCCATAGAAGATTAAGCCCATTGGCCATGCCTTGCTTGCCTGTTGGCGTTTGCAAAAGATAATTGACGCCATGCACATCGGACACTTTAACACGGTGATAATGCAACATCTGATTGATGATCTTTATCTTACGAAACCTATTTTGCCGTTTTGGCAAATCCGATGTGATGTGATCGCTCCACTCTTGTTGTTCTTCAATTAACCCACATAAACCACACATGACGCACCCTTTCACACACAAAATATGATGAAATAGTTTATCATATTTGCGAGAATTAGGAAGCGAACCTTGTAGAATAAATCTATAACCGAAGTAATTTTGAAAAACGCAAAGTGTCTTCGATTCAATAAGTTATTTTAAATATAAACAATGCAAAAATACAATATTTATCTATTTTCTGTTTTTAACTTAATTTCATAAATAATTAATTATTCAATTATAATATCGTAAAAACAATATAATCAATATTTTTATTTATTGAACAAACGTTAAAATTTTCAATTGCTTTATAAAATAAAAAAAGACGACTTTTGTAATCGATAAAGATAGATTTATTCGATTTTTTATTTAAATAGTATTAAAAGAATAATAAATATAATATTATTATATTATAATTGTTATATTCTATATGTTATGTAATCACGTTTTTAGTATAATAAATATAATTTATTAATAATATTATTAGTATAGCAATAGTTATTAAAACCATCAGGCTTAATTAATTTACAAATTGCGCTATTTATTAATTATCCTGTTTGAGTTTTTCCGATTTTTATCTGTTCGTCAAGTAACCGTACTTGCTTTTGTATCGTTTTAAATGAATTTTCAGCTGCTTTTGTTTGCGCTTCAGCTGCCCCAATCTGCTTCTCTCTGAGAATGTGGGCTTCATCCATTTTCTCGCGTTGCAACTCCATTTTATGATGTTGTGCTTTCATCTCACTTCTTTGTGCACGTAATTCTAATTGTACACAACTGATTACTTTGAATAAGCATGACGTCAAGTCAAAGAAAAGCAAGCGGAGCAAATAAACCAGCCAATGCGTCACCAAAGCCCGAAGCCTTAAAATCAAATAAAGCTGTAAACCAAGCTGTATCGCTTTCATAAAAACCGCCGTCTAAATTATCGACTTGAGCAACAGGCTGTTGTATTCTGACAGAAAATATAAGTAAAATAATATAGATGAGAAAACAAATGACCATTATGCATTTTGACCATTTTAAAACCATATCGGTTTTCTTTTATGGATCATGAATTTCATCATTTCCAAGTTAATAATTAAACGGTATTAATTGCTATTTTATATTGATAATAATTTTCATTTTATGTGGTGTTGATTATATTTTTTAAAAAAAATATAGTGATAAAAACTTCATCTATAGATAAAAATAAACCATTTTGAAGAAAATAGTTGTATTTATCCTAAGTTATCGACCTAAGTTATTTAAAACACATTTACATAAAGCTAACAAAAAACGCAGGTCATTTAAACCTGCATTTGAAATATGATAGCGTGATAGAGATATGATTATGGCATTACATCGCCGCTATTGGGACCTAATGTTTGGCCAACAAATAAATTTCCACCTGGGTCAGAAGCCAACAGAAGAGCTGTTGGGGCAATTTCTTCTGGTTTACCAAAACGGCCAAGTGGAAGCTCTTTGGCTTTTTCAATTTTCCATTTTTCACTAATACCATCAACCAAAGCAGTTGAAATTGGCCCTGGTGCAATGGCATTGACGAGCACATTATCTTTGGACACTTCCAACGCCAAAGATTTTGTAAAGCCGATAACACCAGCTTTTGCCGCGCTATAATGTGCCAATTCTGCACCGCCTTTAATGCCTAATTGTGAAGCGATATTAATAATACGCCCCCATTTTTGTTTGAGCATAAAAGGTAATGCGCGTTGTGAGGTTAAAAACACGCTAGTTAAATCCACCTGCAACATCTGATCCCACATCTCTTTTGTCAGATCTGTCACAGGGGCTTGTGTCAGCATGCCAGCATTATTGACCAAAACATCAATGCCTCCATAAGCATCAATACATTGATCAACTGATTGATGACAGCCTTCAACGGTGGAAATATCAGCAATAACGCTTTTAACATCTTTGCTATGGGCTTGGCAAAGCGCCACAGTTTTTGCCACACGCTGCTCATTCATATCGCTGAGCACTAATTTTGTACCCTGTTTGGCAAATTCTAAAGCAATGGCCGAACCAATGCCACCGCCTGCACCTGTTACAACAACACGACATTCACTTAATTTTTTCATGAGTTATCCTTTTGATTTGAAAGGAATACGCCCCAATATATTGAGGGGCGTATCATTTACTTTCATTCATCACGCTTTTAATTGAAGCCCTTAATCAGGCTCCATTAGTCAGGCCAACGTATTGTTAGGCCACCATCAACAATAATGCTTTGACCCGTGACATAATTAGCCTTTGAGCTGGTCAAGAACTGAATGACGTCTGCCACTTCTTCTGCCCTACCAACGCGCCCTAATGGAATAACGCGCCCTGCTGCTTTTAAGCCATCAGGTCCCAAAGAGTTTTTAGCGTCTAAAGATTGCGGCGTTTCAATCAGGCCGGGAATGATGGCATTGCAACGGATTTTGCGTGGAGCTAATTCCACCGCAATTGAACGGCAAAGACCGGGCACACCCGATTTAGCCGCCGCATAACTGGTATGATCTTGCCAGCCATAAACACCGCCTGCAATCGATGAAATCGCCACCATTGCACCGCCATCATTCATATGGCGTGCGGCCGCACGAAAGGTGCGCATCACGCCTGTCAGATCAACATTGATCATCTCACTCCACGCATCGTCACTCATTTCAAGCAAAGGTGATTGGCGCAGCAAACCAGCATTGGCCACCGCATAATCCAAGCGGCCAAAATGAACAACGCCTTTTTTCGTGGCTTGCTCAACGGACTCGGCATTACCAACATCAAGTGACACCATCAAACATTCACCACCATTTTGCTCAACCAAGTTTTGGGTGATTGTTGGGTCATGGGGGTCTTTTTCAAAATAACCACCAATGACACGGACATTACTTTTTGCATAAGCAACAGCAAGCGCTTGCCCGATGCCGCTTGCAGCACCTGTAATTAAAGCAACATGAGATTTATTTGTCATTTAAAGCACCTTCACTGATAATAACGGTTTCTGGCTTGATATGAGGAACGCCAAAAACAACGATCCCAGATAAGAAACAAGGAACGGCACCAAACCAAAAAGCAGCCGAAGACCATTCACCACCATTTTTGAGAACGAGGGTAATACCTAAACCTGATAAAATGGCACCAATAGGCCCCATAGCATGAATAATAGAACCACCTGTTGCACGAATATGGGTCGGGAATGATTCACCCATAAAGAACATCATTGCTGAATATGGGCCTGTTAAAAAGAACAAACCAACACTGTATAAAGCAATAACAATATAGAGATTATTTGGCGCATAAATCATCAACGAAAAGGCAATGCCGCCACAAATCCAGCCAATTGCCACAGTTGTACGCCGACCAAGTCTGTCGCCCACCCAACCATGAACCAAATAACCAGCAAATCCAACGAAGTTAGATAAGATCAAAATGATCAATGAGTTTTCAAAAGAGATTTTATGGATATTCACAATAACAGATGTACCCAAAACACTGAAAACCTGGATAGATGCCCAGTTGAACAAGACAGCTAAACTCAAAACAACCGTAGAGCGTAATGCTTTGCCCTGAAAAGCTAATTTGATGCTGGTTTGGTGTTGCACAACACCAAAACGGTTAGCAATCGTTGTTGCATCACTATCTTTACCTGCTTTTTTCAATTGAGAAATTTTTTGCATAATTTCAAATTGGGGGCTTTCTTTGAGTTTTCTGGCAAAAAAAGCAACTAAAAAACAAGGAATAGCAGCAAAAAGAAAACATCCCTGCCAGCCAATCCAAGGTAGCAAAATTGCTGTTAATGTAGCAGCAAGAAGCGCCCCCACTGGCCAACCACTTTGCACCAATGAAAAGATAAAACCTTTGCGTTGTTGAAATTTTGCACTTTTTGACATTGAGTACATTTCTGTCAAATAGGCAGCATTCACACCTTCTTCGGCATAACCAAGCCCAGCAACAGAACGCACAACAACAATAGCACTTTTACCAACGCCAGCAAGCAATGTCGTTAAGGCTGAAGCAATACCAGCACCAGCAATGGTCACAATAATACCTTTACGCCGCCCAATACGGTCAACAATTGGCCCAATAGCAAAAGCGACAATCACGCCGCCAATTGCAATCATCGTTGCCATTTCAGTTTGTTCAGCTAAATTCCAATTAAAATGATCGCCCATAACAGGCAGAAGCATTCCAAAAAGAATAAAGTCATAAACCGCAAATACCCAAGCGAAAAAAGCAATCCACGAGGCATAATTGATATCTTTTTGAGTAACGGGCGCGGGCTTCCAAGTCGATACTTTATCCGCATTTTCTTCTATTTTATTCATATTGTCGGTCCTAATCTAGGATCAGTATGTATTCACGTTAAAACAAGCCCAACAAACAAAAAATTTAAAGGCTATTTTTAAATTCCAAATAAGAGAAAATTCATTCGATATTCGCACTAAAAAAAAGCCTGAAAATTTATATTTCTCAAGCTTTTCTGATCTTTAAAGATTCTCAATACTTAGAATTGGAATTTGGTAACTTTGTTAAAGTTAGTGAATCCTGATCCTAATAGTAAATATGTTCTATTTTTTACGGGGGAAACGCTTAGCAAAATCGGTGGCGATTTCATCCATCGTGACAAATTTCACACCTTCATGTTTTTGGAAATGCTCAATCAAGCGTTCCAACATCAAAAGCACTTGCGCACGGCCAGACACATCAGGATGAATAGTGATTGGGAAAACAGCATAATCCATTTCACGATAGACCCAATCAAACTGATCACGCCACATTTGCTCAATATCACGAGGGTTTACAAAGCCATGGCTATTGGGTGATTTTTTGATAAACATCAACGGTGGTAGATCATCCAGATACCAATTGGCTGGAATTTCAATTAAATCAGTTTCTACACCACGCACAAGCGGTTTCATCCATGTGTCAGGATGTTGGCTATAATCAATTTTTGTCCATTTATCACCCACACGCACATAATAAGGCGTATAATCATTATGCATCAAGCTGTGGTCATATTTAATGCCTTTTTTGAGCAATAATTCATTGGTGACATTGCTAAATTCCCACCAAGGCGCAACGTAACCAGTTGGTCTTTTACCAGAAAGCTTGGTGAGTAAATCAATGGTTTTATCCAAAATTGCTTCTTCTTGCTCACGTGTCATGGCAATCGGGTTTTCATGGCTATAACCATGCAAGCCAATTTCATGGCCAGCTTTTGCAACGGCTTGCATTTGCTCAGGGAATGTCTCAGCTGAATGGCCTGGAATAAACCATGTTGCCTGAAGCTTATATTTATCAAAAAGCTTCAAAAGGCGCATAACGCCAACTTCACCAGCAAAAAGGCCACGTGAAATATCATCTGGTGAATCCTCACCACCGTATGACCCAAGCCAACCAGCAACAGCATCAACATCAACACCGATTGAAACAAAAATTTCTTTAGCCATTTTTTCCTCCTCTAAGATAATTTTTATTATGGCAAAGTGCTAAATGATCGACATCATGCATGCAAAATATCTTCAATTTGCATCGCAGCGTGTAAAAGGCTTTCATCATGCCCATTCACACCTGATATCAATATTCCAGTAGGGAGCCCATTTTTACCCTGACCATTAGGGAGTGTAATAGCGGGCATATCCAAGAAACTTCCCGGCATTGTAAGCCTTAGAGTTTTTGAATTTGTTTTAACGAATAAATCAGAATCCGCCTCAAGTGGCGCAAGCAATGGCGCTGTATGCGCAACCGTGGGGGTAAGCAGAAAGCCGTTGCCCAATTCATTTTTTATGTGCTGTTTGAGCAAACGCGCTTGCTCATAAAGATGAATTTGCGTGCTTGCCAAAATGTCTTTAGCTTTCATCAAACGTTGATATACACGCTGGTCCATAAGTTTTACTTTATCGCTTTTAAGCAATTTTTGATGCAATGTATAAGCCTCAGCCGCACCAAGCCAATTGCCCGCATCAATATAAGATAAAGCTTGATGGAAAGCGTTGATCTTTTTAAAGACCACCTTAACTCCAGCATCCTGAAAGGCCTTTACAGCTTGCGTAAAATTAGCTGTCACATCATCCTGAATATCAGGATGGTCAAGTATATCAAAATCCACCACCAAGTGGAAATTGCCTTTATCGGCATAATTCTTATTGTTAAAGTCTATATGATAGTTTTGTGATAAAATCAGCCGATCAAGAAAAAAGCAATCTTTGACATTATGCGCAAGTGGACCAATAGTATCAAGTGAAGATGCGAGCGGAAAAACTCCTTGTTGTGAATAGCGGTTGATGCTTGGACGATAGCCCACCAAGCCATTAAAAGCCGCGGGAATACGAATAGAGCCTGCCGTATCTGTCCCCATTGAAAAAGGGACAATTTGTTTAGCAACAGATACAGCTGCTCCTGATGATGAACCACCAGGAGCGTGAAGTTCATTAACCGCGTTGGGTGGTGTACCAAAAGCAGGGTTAAGACCTAAACCTGAATAGGCAAATTCGCTTAAATTTGTCTTACCAATATTGATCATGCCAAGTTGTGTAAGTTTGGCGACCAAATTCACATCTTGAGTTGCCGGTGCATTGTCTTTGCGTGTTGCTGATCCAGCTGTTGTGATTGTGCCTGCAACATCAAACAAATCTTTCCAAGCGATAGGCACTCCATCAAATGAGGAGAGTGGCATTTTTGCTTTCCACCTTTGCTTTGATGCTTCTGCTTCACGATAAGCACGATCAAGACAGGTAGAAATAAAAATATATTGTGTCTTATTTAAACGCTCAACAAGCTCATCAAGAATAATAACAGGGTTTGTTATTCCATTGGCAAATTGTGTCGATAATAATTCTGCATTCATGCCTTCTCCTCCAAATGAGAATAATAATTATATTTTTTTATAAAATGCAATATTAAAAATTACCTGTTTGAAATAAATAATTTTGGGGCTTTATAAGGCTAACTCCAACTTGTCTTAAAAAGGTAGAGTAGGGGTTTTTAAGCAAGCAGAAAAATGAAATTTATGAAGAGCAGTCGTTCGTTTTTCTTTGCAAGCTTGTCTGGAGATGGCGTGCCTTTCTTGATTGAAAGGATTGTAAATTGGTCCTTTTATATCGACAAAATCTCATAAACCCATGAGGCTTTCAAACTTTTAAATTGCTTGTTCTCATTGCCGAAATGCGGTCAAGAATTCTCGTATGAATAATTTAATTGTCGGCCTTTTCTTTGGAGTTAAGCTAATTCCATATCCCTAAGTACTGCTTGATAAGAGGGAAGTTTATCTGTAAAAAAACTCTTTGGAACTTAACGCTTTTTCAGTGATTTCAAATTGAATTCTTTGCAGAGTTCTTGTCATGTTTTTTAGAAACATAACATTCAAGAATTTCACCATTATGATCAACGGATTTTGATAAATAGTGTTTTTCACCGTTGATTTTGACGAGGGCGTCATCCAATTGCCATTACAATTCGAACATTTGTGTCTTCGCTTTATTTGCATGGATTGAGCAATCGATTTACTAAAGTGCGCAACCCAATAACGAAGGGTTTAGTGACGAATATCGATATCACGATCATGCAGAATATCTTCAACTTGATGAAAACTTTGTGCTTATCGCACATAATACATAACCGCTAGACAGATAATTTCGGGTGACGTTTTAGAATATTTGAATAGATTGATCTTGCTCATGGCGCAAATTAACGCGCCATGGTTGAAACATAAAATTTAATCTGACAAGATCCTTAAATCGCTTGCCTTTTTACAAAATGACCGCCTTTCATAATGATTGGCATATGCTTACCTTGTCCTGTTAAGAGTGAAATATCTTTTAATGGGTTGCCATCAATAACCAAAAGGTCAGCATAAGCATTATTGGACAAAGTTCCAACTTTACCTTCTAAGCGCAATAATTTGGCTGCTAAAGATGTTGCGCTTTCAATCACTTTATGGTTTTTCAAAACACGTGCACGAATGATAAATTCTTCTGATTGATGAATTTGCATACCACCTAGCAAGTCGCTCCCATAGGCCATAGGTAAACCGGCATTTTGCATAATTTCTAATGAATTCATGCCGGCAAGACGCACATCATCCACCTTTGCTATCGAGGCAGCAGGGAGACCCATTGAAGGACCGTCACTTGCAAGTTTGTCATAGGTGACAAGTGTTGGAACGGCAATGCACCCTTTTTCAACGGCTAATTTTGCTGTTGCTTCATCAATCAAGTTACAATGTTCTAAAGATTTTACACCACATTCAATAGCACGTCGAATAGCCTGCTTGGTATAAAGATGTGCTGAAACATAGGTTCCAGCATTTTGTGCTTCTTCAACAATTGCTTTTAACTCATCTATAGAAAAACCTAAGAAATGAATAGGATCTGTGGGAGAAGATACACCACCATTTGCCATGACTTTAATAAAATCAACGCCACTTTTTATTTCTTCTCTGGCAGCACGACGAACTTCGTCGACACCATCACAGACCCGTCCGAGTGCCCCCAGAGGAATGGCATATTTTGGCGTTGGATTGTCATTGTAGGGGCCACGATAATCTGTGTGCCCACCAGTTTGGCATAGCGCGTTGCCGCTGATAACAAGACGCGGGGTTGGTGTCATTGCTTCTGCAGCCGCAATACGTAAAGCCGATGTCGCACCACCGACATCTCTTACCGTAGTAAAACCACGGTGGATCATGTCATGCATGATTTTAAGAGAGCGTACAGTTACAATCTCGTCAGGTAAGCGACTATTGGCACCAAGGTCTGCCATGGCAGCAATGACATGCACATGGGCATCAATGAGGCCGGGCATGAGGGTCTTTCCCTTTAGATCGATGATTTCTGCAGACGTACTGGAAACAGTTTTACCGCTTTCTTTAATCAGACCATTTTCAACAAGAAGGTTTGTTTCTTCTGATTGTTCTGGTGATGAACCATCAACTAAATGGGCATTTTTAAATAGAATATTCGACATAAATTCCTCTCTTCTTCTTTTTTGGTTATTGTTTATTAACAAAATAATTAAGCGTTTTTTGGTTGTATAATTTCTTGTCGTTCTATTAAAAAGGCTGGAACAAGATAAGCGGCAGCTTCCAAGGCGGCAGTAAGATGTTGTTCATTATAATGATATTCCTGATCCAACATGCTAATGACACCCAGAGTTTGCCCATCATAACGAACAGGCACACTTATCACAGAGCCTAACCCCAAACTAAAAATTAGCTCGTGATCAAAGAAAGCCCATTCAATAGATTGATGATCTTTGCCAAGAAAAGGTTGCCCTTTTTTTATAAGGAGTTCGCCCCAGTCTGTTGGGCCCATATGTTTACGTCCTAATACGGGATAAGCATCAGGCATATTAGAATAAAGGCGTGCAACATTTTGTCCATCTACAAGCAAATAGGTTAAAAGTTTGCACCCGCATTTTTGCGTTATATAGTGCTCCAGGGCTTTAAATAATGGCATAGGTTGATTTGGCTCAGACCAAGCAATTGTAAGGTCTTTAATATTCATTATGCACCTTCATTTTGACGGTTATCATTCAAGAATTCGGCGTCTTCAATTTCCTCCAAGGAGCGTCCTTTTGTTGGAACACCCAAGAATATAACTGCGAGTGCACCCAGGATTAATATTGTTGTTGTCATGCCGAATACGCCAAACAAACCGCCAATTGGATATATATAGCCGACAAGAGTTGGTGCAGAAATAGCACCAATACGGCCAATTGCTGAAGCAAGACCAACGCCTGTTGCACGTACCCTTGTTGGAAAAACTTCAGGTGTGTAGGCATATTCACCTGCATTCACCCCATTAATAAAGAAGGATAAAATAATACTCATCGCAATAATCATGACATCTGTTTGTGCCAATGCGAGCCCGATACCTGACAGGGCAGCTATAAGCATATAAACGACAATCGTATATTGACGTCCCCATTTTTCACAAAGCCAGGCAGCAGAAAAATATCCTGGGATCTGCGCGACATAAATCCAAATAGAGACAGAAAAGCTTTGAGTGATTGTCATACCACGATCAACTAACAGGCTTGGTATCCATATGAAAAAAGCATAGGTACAAAAAATCACCGACAACCATAATGCCCATGTCATGATAGTGACGCGACGTAACTGTGGAGAAAATAGAATTTTAAAATTATCAATGAAAGATTGTGGAGCCGGTGCTTGGATGTGTTTTACATCTTGCGGTGTTGTTAACTCAATTCCATGGTCAGTATAGTATTTTTTTTCAATTATCGTAACGATCGCATTCGCTTCGTCTTTACGCCCACGGCTTTCAAGCCAGCGAGGAGATTCATAAAGAGAGCGGCGCCACCACAAAACAAAGACAACTGGCAAAGCACAAATCACAAGTGCGTAGCGCCAGCCGTCTTCATTAATTGGTACAATAAAACGACCAATAAGGGCTGCAACAACAAAACCAAATGAAAAGAAACCAGCAAGTGAAGCAGTAAAGGAACCGCGCTTTTTAGAACTGATAAATTCAGACAAAAATGGTGCAATAATTGCTGCTTCTGCGCCCATACCCACACCGCCTAGAACTCGAAGTGCAAAGAAACCATGCCAGTCTTGAATAAAAGCGGAGGCTAAAGAACAAATACAAAATGCGGCTAGTGCCCACATCATAACATTGCGGCGGCCATAGCGATCACCGATCGTTCCTGCAATTAATGCGCCAAAGAAAAATCCGACATAAGTACTGCTACCTAATAAACCTGTTTGAATTGAATCAAGAGCCCATTGTTGTCGTAAGGCAGGTAAAATAAAAGCAACGATGGCAGCGTCGACTGCCTCGAACATATAACCAACCCCTCCCATTAGGAGAATTTTAAATTGAAAACGCCCAAAAGGAAGGCGTTCTAATCGCGCAGAAACTGATGACATATATATTTCCTCTCATTATAGCATTACGCTGTTGAATGGGACGAAAGTCGAACTGTCGATTTAAACGAAAATAAATAAAGTTTGAAATATCAAATATTTTGCATCATTTGCCAAAAATGCAAAAAATGCCGGTAAAAATACCTATTGATATCACATTTATACCCCATTTATGACGAGTAAAGTTGCTCCATCCCATTTGGTCCCCATTAAACTGTGTCTAGCTGTCTGAAATCGTCATTTTATATCTTCTATAGCTGGACAACAGTTCCGACATTTTTTAATTCATCTATGCCGGAATTAGAAAATTTGCACATTTTTTTAAAAATCGAAAGAAAAAAATTACAAATGACAAAATTTTTTACAGAATTTCAAGATTCTGTTCATCAAACTGTTGAACAATAATTGGTTGAAATATCAACGATCCAAAATCTATCTCGTGCTTTCAGTGATCTTTTAGACGAGTTTTGCATAATCCTGAAAAAGCCCCTTATGCTTCTGCAAGGGAGGTGAATGAGATTGCTGGTGTTAACCTTGCTACTGTAACATGTGCTGCGCAAACACTCGGATTTTCAGGTTGCCCAGAAAGGCAAAAAGAAATTTGTGCATGATTTTTAGGACGCTTGAGTTCCTCTAAATTGGCCAATGTGCACGCTCATGGGTAAGCAAAAGAGCCTGGTGATGCAACCATCACAAAACATATTGCTGATTTGTTTATGATTAAGCGTTCACAAAATCATCGCGCAACTCAAGATATTCTATAACGTAAAATTAATCTGACAATGCCCATGGGCGTGCTCAGGTGATCAAACGCAATGACCTTAAATCCATTCGATTATAGTATATATTGATACGGCTCTATTAGTTCAAAAACTATTGCTGTGTTATCAAGAGATTTTATCGGGTATGACCTTTAGTCTTCCCATGACACTGCGAAAGCGTGGTATTGAACAAAAGCTCATCATTGCTCAAAGGTCACCGCAACAAGATCTGGCTCCCATCAAAAGTCTCGTTAAAGCTTATCAATGGTTAAGTAATATGAAGTAAGGGCAGGCCTTTGCATCAATAGCCATCAAAAAAAGCATCAATATGGGTTATATCCGCACACGCATACCCTTAGTCGTTTTATCGCCAAAGCTTCAAAAAGCTAGTCTTGACGGTAATCAATCGATTGATCTGACATTGAAAAGACTTGTCTGTTGTAAAATACCACTTGATTGAGTGGAGCGAAAACAGCTCTTCGTGTCATAAGACGACACTTCAAAAGGCAATAAACACTCATATCCTTGATACCTGGTTCAAATATACAACCTGAATGATCATAATTCTGAAAAATTAAATGCTTCACTTCACAAAATTACATCTCAAAGTTGACGCCAACAACTGCAAAGCGATTGCTCGTGTTTGACGACATTTGAATAACAGTAAAAAATAAATTCCTATTATTTTTAAAATGCTCGTTAAAATTCCAAACTTTAACGCCATAAAATGCAAACAGAGACAGAACGCATAAAAAGCCCAAAAATAATAACAGGAAATAAACCTTTTAAAAAAAAGACAGCATCCAACCCATTGAAATCTTGTTGTATCGCATGGGATAAATAGAAACATCAGTTGGTTATGATGTCTTAATGGCGGAGGGGGTGGGATTCGAACCCACGGTACAGTCGCCTGCACGCCGGTTTTCAAGACCGGTGCCTTAAACCGCTCGGCCACCCCTCCAAAAAGGATGCGCAAGTCTTTACAAGGTTCTGGCTAAAGGTCAATCACTTATTTGAATTTTTTTGAGCCAAATTTAATTTGTCCGAGTTCCTTTATAGATGTTCACTTTCAGATCGCGTACTTTTTTGCGCAAGGTGTTGCGATTAAGCCCCAAAAGCTCTGCTGCTTTGATCTGGTTACCCTTTGTTGCCGTGAGGCACGCGAGAATAAGCGGGTATTCGACTTCTTCCAAAACCCTGTGATAAAGCCCTGCTGGTGGTAATTCTTCACCGAATGATGCAAAATATTTCTGCATATTCATTTCGACAGCTTCGGCGATTGTGACACGATCATTAACAGAAGCCGGATTATGAGAATCATGATTTCCGGTTTCGTTTTTTAATTCTGTCTCAATAACATCAACCGCGATTTCTTCTTGCGGATAAAGAGCGGCAAGTCTGCGTACAAGATTTTCCAATTCCCTGACATTGCCGGGCCAGGAATAGCGGCGTAACAGATCAAGCCCTTCATTGCTGATATGTTTCAAAGGCAAGCCGTCATCAGTTGCCATTTTGAAGAAATGACGCACGAGATTTGGAATATCGTCAGCTCTTTCACGTAAAGCGGGAATGCGCAATGGTACGACATTAAGTCTATAAAACAGATCTTCGCGGAATTGTCCCTGATTGATAAGCTGATGCAAATCCTTGTTTGTTGCAGCAACAATTCTGACATCGGTCTTGATCGGTGTCCGCCCGCCAACGGTCATATATTCGCCCTGTTGCAGAACACGTAAGAGGCGGGTCTGCGCTTCCATGGGCATGTCGCCAATCTCGTCAAGGAACAATGTGCCCCCGTTTGCTTGTTCAAAACGCCCGCTTGAACGCGTATTGGCACCGGTAAAGGCTCCTTTTTCATGACCGAATAATTCTGATTCAATGAGATCCTTAGGGATTGCTGCCATATTGATTGCGACAAACGGCCCTTTGCGGCGTCTGCCATATTCATGAAGTGCACGTGCGACAAGCTCTTTTCCTGTTCCTGACTCTCCGGTAATCATAACAGTAAGGTCAGTCTGCATCATGCGTGCAAGAATACGATAGATTTCCTGCATTGCAGGTGAACGCCCGACAAGTGGCATCGTGTCGTTCGTTTCTTCGGATTTTTGTTTTTCACTCTCGGGACGGGGTTCAACCATAGCGCGTCCGACAATATTAATCAGCTCTGACAGATCAAACGGTTTAGGCAGGTAATCATAGGCACCGGCTTCCGAAGCTTTGATGGCGGTCATAAAAGTGTTTTGTGCACTCATGACAATAACAGGAATTTCCGGACGCGCCTTTTTGATGCGGGGTATAAGATCAAATGCGTTTTCATCCGGCATAACGACATCGGTAATGACGAGATCCCCATCGCCATTGGCAATCCAACGCCATAGCATTGCTGCATTCGGCGCTACCCGCACATCATAGCCGGCTCGCGAGAGCGCCTGGTTGAGAACAGTGCGGATTGCCGCATCGTCATCGGCAACAAGTATCATCCCTTTGGTCATTGGCTTTCTCCGCTTGACTTTGGTTCTATCTCTTCCGGTCGCCACATGGGCAAGAGAACACGGAATATCGTCCTTCCCGGTTGTGACTCGCATTCAACGACCCCGCCATGGTCGTTCACAAGTTTTGCAACAAGCGCAAGTCCGAGGCCGGATCCATTCGGTTTGCTGGTGATGAACGGGTCAAAAAGATTTTCCTGAATGTCTTTGGGAACGCCCGGTCCATTATCTTCGACACAGAATTCCATAGGCAATGTGACTTTATCATGCCGCCCTTGCACAGAAAGCTTGATGCCCGGCCGATAGGAGGATGTCAGTGTTATCGTGGCGTCCTTCACATTTTCCAGTGCTTCTGTCGCGTTTTTAACAAGATTGAGGAAAATCTGGATAAGCTGGTCGCGGTTGGCATAGACCGGTGGCAATGATGGATCATATTTTTCAATAAATTTGATCTTTTTTGCAAACCCGCTTTGCGCCAGCCTTTTTACGTGATCAAGCACTGTATGGATATTGACAGGAAAACGTTCGATTGGACGTTCATCAGAAAACACTTCCATACGATCGACCAGAGCAACGATACGATCTGTTTCATCGGTAATCAAACGTGTGAGTTGCCGGTCATCATCGCTGACGACACTTTCAAGAAGTTGCGCAGCACCACGAATACCTGAAAGCGGGTTTTTTATTTCATGGGCAAGCATTGAAGCAAGGCCGGTCACCGAACGGGCAGCCCCTCTATGGGTCATCTGCCGGTCAAGCTTTTCAGCCATGGATTTTTCCTGAAACAACACAACGACACTTCCTGGAATTTCCGGTAGTGGCTGAACAAAAATATCCACGAGCTTGTCATAACCGAGTTTTGGTGATGATAAATCGACATGATATTCATTGACCGGTTTGGGTTTTTCTCTCACCTGATTGATAAGCGAGAGAAGAGGGCTGCCAAAGGGCAAGAATGTTTCAAGCTTGTTTCTTGCCAATACAGAAGAACTCGCCTTGAAGAATTGTTCGGCATCGGCATTGGCATAGGATATACTATTATCCTTGTCGACAAGGATAACCGGATGTCGGACAGCATCAAGCACCAGTCTTGCAAGATTTTGTTCAGAATTTTTTGCTTTTTGTTGCATCGTCAGGCTGCCTTTTCCGGATTACCCAAATCTCTTGAAAATATCGAATTCAACAATGTCAGAACCTGTTCCGGCTTACGTGAAGTCATAATTTCCTGCCGCTCTTCATTGCTATAGAAGCCCTTGGCGTGTTTGTTCAGATACCAGTCGAGATGTTTTCGGGCGTGGCGCACACCGGTATTTTCGCCATAATAGTCGAGCATTGCGCGATAATGGTCGCAAATATAATGGCCGAGATTCTGACAGAAGGGATGGCCTGCGATTTCTCCTGCCAACCATGGTGCACCATAGCTTGCCCGCCCGATCATGACGGCATCAGCGCCAGAACGACGCAGGCACTCTTCCGCTTGCTTAAGATTGCCGATATCGCCATTTGCTACCATCGGAATCGAAATAACATCGCGAACTTTTTTCAAAGCATCCCAATCGGCTTGACCGTTATAAAATTGCATTCTGGTGCGGCCATGTACTGTAATCATGGAAATGCCGGCTGCTTCAGCCATTTTTGCCAGTTCCGGCGCATTGATTGTTGTTTCATCCCATCCAAGCCGCATTTTGAGCGAAACGGGAATTCTTGCTACTTTTAGAACCGCTTCGATCAAGGACATGGCAAGTTTCAAGTCGCGCATAAGGGCAGCACCGGAATATCCGCCGATAACCTTTTTGGCCGGACACCCCATATTGATATCAATCATATCGGCATGATTATCCTGAACAATTTCGGTTGCTCTTGCCATCCATTCCGGCTCGCGACCGGCAAGCTGTACAACGTGTTGTGGGAGACCTTTGCCATTTATGCGCATTTGGCTTTCAACCGCGCCGGAACATAATTCCGCACTCGCCACCATTTCCGAAACCACCATGCCAGCACCGGCACACCAACTTCTTTGGCGGAAAGGCAAATCGCTCACACCCGACATAGGAGCAAGAAAGACGCGGTTTCTAAACTCGATATTGCCAACTTTGAGAGGTGTGGAAAGAAAGGTCAATCATTCATGCCTTTTTGTTGTGCAATTTTAAAAACGCCTAATCTTTTATCATTTTATCTATAAAAGGCAATGCTAAGGGGATAATTTCGCTGTAAAAATCGACTTTTATCTATCGGAAATAATGGCGTGAAAAAACGGGGTGTTAAATATAAATTGAAATGCGCAAACGAATTGGACATTGTAAAATGAAAAAAGCTTATTGAAAAAATCGAAAAGCTGTATCAATTTTGGGCTATAAGACCGCAATATTTTTGAAGGGATAGAGATTATGAAATTGTATTTTGCCCCCGGTGCCTGTTCACTCTCTCCACATATCGTAGCGCTGGAAGCCGGAATACCAATCACACTTGAAAAGGTTGACTTGGCCAAAAAGAAAACGGCGAGTGGCAAAGATTATTTGACTGTTACTCAAAAAGGCTATGTTCCGGCGCTCGAGCTTGATGATGGCCGGGTTATTACCGAAGGTCCCGCTATTGTTCAATATCTGGCCGATCTCAAACCCGAAAAGAATTTGGCTGAAAAACCGGGCACATTCGAGCGGGCAAAAGTACAAGAATGGTTAAATTATATTGCGACCGAACTTCACAAAGGTTTTGGACCGCTTTTCCACCCAGGTTCGGAGGAAGAAAAAAAGGCTGCCAAGACAAAGCTTATCCAGAGGCTAGTCTATGCAGAAAAACAGCTTGAAAATTCCGAGTTTGTTGCAGGTAGTCATTTCACTGTTGCCGATGCCTATCTTTTCACTGTTTTGACATGGTGCAAATTTGTGGGAATTGATCTTCTCGATATGCCGGCCTTGTCTTCCTACATGGAAAAAATAAATAATCGCGATAGCGTCAAAAAGGCTTTTGCTGACGAAAAGGCTGCTTGATAAAGGATTAAAGTAGGCGGGAAATAATCGCAAAAGCAGAATAAATATTCTGCGCAACTTGTTGCAAGAGTTTTCAAGGGGAAGAAAAGCCTGCTTTTGACCGAGTGTCTGGCAGGCTTTTCATTTGGGAAATTTTCCCTTTCCATAATACCCTCTTTCATAAGAAATTTATGGTATCCCAACCATGCACGTTCGTCCGATTTTAACTATTATTGAAAGACGGTCCTATTGCCAAATTGCTGCTGATATCTTTTCAGCATCTGATGAGGCAGTGCGGGTTCAGTAATTGCGGGAACGAGTTATAACTTTTTCACACATAAGGACATTTCTTTAGGACACTATTTGGCTGTTTATTGCCGTTATCGCTGCAGACAATGATGAATGAGTGACTTTTTCCGGTATGAAATGAAGTTTCCTCTTGAACTCGGAGTCTTTCCCGTTATATTGCAGCCTCGCTGGAGAGGTGGCCGAGTGGTTGAAGGCGCACGCCTGGAACGCGTGTATACGGGCAACCGTATCAAGGGTTCGAATCCCTTTCTCTCCGCCATTATAGTCAAAAAAATTTATATAAAATAATAATCTATATTACTTTTGTATCTTTCTATCCCCCATTTCATCCCCCAACTAAATTGCAAAGGCAATGTGTTAAGTAGGTTAACAAAAGCTTACATGTTGAAGTTATTTAGCGAAAAAATGTACTGGTTCATTAAACACCTAATTCGGATAATAGAAAAATTTATCTATTGATATAATTTTATATATAATTTTTTTCGACATGACTATTTAATTAAAATAGATTATAATAATTAATTATTGTATTTTATTTTTTTACATTAAAATAAATAAAAATATGTTATAAACTCGATGTAAAATTACTTTATAGAATATAATTAATAGAAGTGAATTATATATAATAAAATAAAGAATTGACAAAACATTATTAATTAACACATAATTCTATATCTTTAGAACAAGATTATTAATACGATCCAATAATTCAGGTTCGAACTCCTTAACAGGCATGTTTGAAATATCTTGTTCTAAGCGTTTAGCCTGTACGTTGACAAGAGTCTTCATGCCCCAGTCACTTAAACATTCCATCATTAACATTTCCCATAATGTTTGCGATCGGGGAGAGTTACTGTTTGACCTAGAGTTTTCTAAGAGGCTGATTGCTTCATCTAATCGACCATTATTAGCTTTATCACGAGCTTGACGAACGATTTGTTGCATTTCTGTGTCGATCATTTCGTTGCTTGCTGCGAGTCTCTGGTGAGCATTTGAAACTTTACCTCCCTCCAACCATTCTTTAACTTCATCTGGCACAAATGGGGTAGCATTTGAGAATTGGAGTTGAGATATCCAGTCAAATTTTGAATAAAATCTATAGGTTTCATCCAAAATAGCGTCTGCAACATAAATGCGCTCACATATGGCTGCTAATTTATATGCAAGATATTGCCCTTCGATCCAAAAAGGCTGAATATTGCAACTTCGTTCCAATTTTTGGACAATTCCGGTATCCATTGGTCCACGTTGAGCTGCCACACGGTATTCTTCAAGTGCATTAGCCGACACAGGTTGGATAACGGTTTTATTATCGTCTTTTCTCTTTCGTTCTGGAGCATTATGAATGCCAAACCACGTCGAAAAGCGCCGTAAACGATAAGAAAGCGGATTCGCAACATCGAAAGTTAGAATAAAGTCGGCTACACTATTTAAACTTTGTTTAAGGCTTCTTTCGTGACGGGCATCAAGTGTCAAGTTTTCTGGATGGAGTTCGATTACCAAATCGTTAGAGTCATTTTTATCCTTCACTTCTAGTACAGGTTTGGTTTTTATCGGCTCTTTTAGAATCTTTTCTAACGATGGTAGTCCGCTATCCTCGTTTAATAGTGCAGAGACTTCAACACGATTGCTCAGCACAATCATTTTTTGTGCAAGTTCTGCATCATATTGTTCTATGAAATTGGCAATTTGTTTTAATTTCTTTGAAACAAGATCAATATGCTCTTGTTTCGTTTCTTGCGCCAAAGATATCTCGACTATGTGCTCCATGGCGTCAACGATTTTACGAAATACCGTCAGTCTTTTTTCTTTTGATGGATATGCCAAGTTACCCCATAAATCAAAAAATCTGAACGTAATCATTGCAGCCAATGTCAATGGATCTTTATATTTTTTTAAATGAGGAAGACATAGCAATATATAACATAGAAGGCGAAAGTCTTTTGCTTCTCCTTTAAGCAATAAATTACACTCATCACAAACCCACTCCCAACGAATTGAGCTTTGATTAAGCGTACCACGCTTCATCATCTCGCTCATAATTTCGTCAAAAGTATCATTTTCCTCAAGATCGGTTCCTTGTGGTGGTGAGTTGGTAAGTTCTGACCCGATGCTGTGATAGAGTGGATCATTATCAACCCACTCTACACCGGTAAGTGCATTGAAAGATTTATTAGCCACCATATTACAATTGCTCCGGCAATTTCATGGAAGTCAATGGGCGAATAACAAAAGGATTTTTATCTGTTGCTGACATTTTGATACGGTATTTTACTTGCCCGCCATCTACATTGAATACAAGATCTGCACTGTCAGGATTTACCTTCACAACTGTTGTCTGATCGAAAAGTCTAAAACTTGACCATAAACCGGAGTAAGAAATCGATCCCGATCGCGATGTACTTATCTGGCTGATATCTTGTTGGCTCGACAGCGCATTCGGCCAGAGAATCGAAATTGGCCGGCTTGCTCCGTGACTGTAAGGAACCAGTTGCCCTTCAAGATTTAGAACTGCTCTCGAAATATTGCCACTCATCGTTACAGGTTCAACGGTGTAACGTAATGTTGGCACACCATCTGAGTTAAAGAAAATATCCCGAATAGCTCTAATTTTTCCTATTTGATTGATAAAATTCTCGCTTACACTTAGACTCTGCCCGTCGATTAAAATCGGTGAACCATTATAAGGATTGATGAATGTTTTTAAATGATCGTTAAAGAACTTATCAAATTCACCCTCAGGTCCAAAGAATCTCTGGAATTCCTGCAGAGATACTTCTTCTTTACTGTTAGTATTAAATGGATAACGACCAGCAAGTTCAACATTATAAGTTCTATAAACTCCGTTTTGCCAGACAGATTGCAGATCTATCTTTGCTGCATAAAGTATAACGTTCCAACTATGGTTTGCTATCTGATCATAAAATTTATCGAACGGCTTAGGAAGATTACCACCAGTACGCCTTAATACGAAAATAGGGTCATCACCTTGTAACTTGGCACGTTCCTGTGCACGTTCAAGTGCAATCGGCTTACTTGATTGTTGGCCACTCAATATACCACGCAAGTAACCTTCCATACCTGATAGATCGGTCATCATCTCCTCAAGTGGTTGCCTCTGGCCTTCACGAGCACTCACTAGAGCCGAAAGATCAGCAAAAGCACGTGCTATGCGCAAACCATGCTCGCGATTAGGATCGAACGCGATTTCGGTTTTCGACTGCTTTTCGTCTGTGTCTATCGGCTCAGCCGGATAGATTTCTGTTTCTGATTTTATAAGATTCAGCATTCGTCCGAATGGATTTGAAGGTCCGTTAATTTCTGACAGAACCAACGTTGCATGATCTACATTCTTAAATTCAACGATGTTGAGATTATTAATTAAAGATGACCAATAATTGATATAATCTGTCGCGTAGGAATGGCGTATCTTGTCCATAAATGCTTGAAGGTCTTCCTCCGAATAGCGAACGCGCTCCCGTTCGCCCGTTACCCATGCATCTTCTACTGCGATAATTGATAAATCTTTGCTCTTCGGTACAAAGAAATCAAGAAAACCTCGTTTAGTGAAGAAGTAAGGTACAGTAACATCGCCTTTTGTTGTTTCATCGTCGCCATTCTGGACAAAAACAACGTCAAAACTCGGTCCTAACGCGTTACGTAAACTTAGACCGTTTGGCACTTGACGAAGCGCCAATGTCTTCAAACCTCTGTAGAGGCGAACGTCACGAGGGACTTCACGCAAAGCAGTTTGTGTATCTGTTACAAGTGCTTGGTCGATAGGGGATGCAATTCTATTAGTGTTTAAAGCATATTCAAGGTGTTTGGCCAAATCATTTTGGACTTCTCTTTTTCCCTCAAACCTTTTTTGCCAATTTTTCTGCATCCATGCTAAAATAGCAACTTTACCCAAAGAACTTGTATTGTCACTGGCATCAAGTTCCTTCCGACGTTGTATATCTCCAAGCAAAAGATAGACGCGTAGCGCGTCAAGTCGTTCATCACTGTTGTAGGTTTCGGGATTTTTCCCAAGTCTAACAATTTCATTTTTAATTTTATCTGAAAGGCTAGGTAAAAATCGCTCGCGCAAAAGGTCTTCATAGGCCTTTTGTACTTCCGGTCCAACTCTGCGCCCTTGATAAAGAGCGGAAAAACGTCGAACGCTACTTTTATCTTCCCATCCGGGGTATTCATTATTGGCAGATGATATCGCCTCCAAAGCTGGCAAGAATTGAACTTCACTCCCAATTATACTTGCGTCACGTGGGAGATTGATAAAATCTCTACTGGCTCTTAAAACGTTATCGGCGCGATGTGTGTTATCACTCATCGTTTCATTTAGAACAAATCCCAGTCCAAGTAAGACAAGTACACTTCCCAAAATTGTGCTTCTCAGCACTAGCCGCTTGTGATGCTCTACTTTATGATTGTCTCCTGCTAAACCGGCTTCTTTGAAAATTACATTGTTAAACAATTTTTTTGTAAAATAGGTTGCCGTGTTTCCGGCATAGGCTGACATGACGGGTGGATTAATATGGTATTCGTTAGATATCTTTGTCAGGAGTGCATTAAAAGGTACTCCTTCCTGCATGGTTGATACATAATAGATACCGCGCACCATCGGAGGGGTTGAAAAACGGTCTGACAATAATGCTTTATGAAAAAAATTGGTAACGATTTGACCGGAGGCAGCTAGCTCTCGTAAAAATGAATAAATATTTTTGCGAATTTCGGTGTCTCTGTTCGCATTGAAGCGATCAATTAACTGTTGGTTAGAAAAGTTTATAAAACGTGAAAATTCTTTTTCAAAATCTTCAACCCACTTATCTGCATCAATTTCACTATAAACAGGAAACGAAAAACCAAAAGGTTCATGGCGTTCAGTCGTTGACATATAATTGAAATAATCGGTAAAGCCAGCTAGCTTATCAAGCTTTGTCAAAACTACATGCACCGTGAAACGCGTTCCAAGCCGATCAGCTATATCGACCAGACGAGCATGGATATTCATCGCTGCCGCATTTCGTTCTTCGTTGCTCATGCGTATGAGTGAGCCAATTTCTATAGTTAATATTACGCCATTGATTGGACGACGTGGACGCACCTCGTTCAAAAGATCAGTAAAAGCATTCCAAAGTTGCCGTCGTCCTTCTTTAGGGGGAAGTTTGATAACTGGAACATTAGGATCAATGTTTTCTGAATCAAACATGTCAAGTGATATAGGTAATTTCATATCCAACCACGATCCGGGGATATCAAACAGAACACTCTCACGGGTCACCCAATATTGCGGCAACTCTCGATTAATTGATTCACTAAGGAGATCGTCTTTCAATTCGTGAGCCAGTGGAAAGTTTAAGTCAGAATCTAAAATCAAGGAGGTTTTTCCAGATTCTGACGGGCCTATCACCAGGTACCAAGGCATAGCATAAAGTGTCCGACCACCGCTATCCTTGCCTGTCCATTTGTCTTTGATAACTCGCATAGTTGAGTGAAATGATTTACGTAAAATGGCAATCAATTCTTCCACAGGTGCACGAGGTTTAATTTCGTCATCAAATTGTCGTTTTGTCTTTTTTCGGGATGTTGTGCGTGCAAGAAAGTAATTGTTAATGCCCCATAAAATGAAAAGTACACCTATAGTGATAACTCTATTTGAAATTGGCCGTAGCGGAGCGTATTCCAAATACTGGAATTGAGGGCCATAAAACCAAACCAAACAAGAAATTATAACTAATAAAATTGTGCTTACAAAGATGCCCGACCTAACAACACGTGCTATCAAACGAGTAAATGTTGTGATCCGGCTTAAAAATGAAGTGGCTCCAGAAACCTGCATCTGTATTGCTCCCTACCAATGACAGGCTAGCCGCAAAGGCCTGAGCCGGTCTTTAAGATCGTTCATGTCAAAAACAAATGTGCGAGATCCTTCAGGATAATTGACCTGAAGTTGTACACGTGAATAATTGCTAATAGTTTTTATCGTGGCGATGCTTTCTAAACCTCGGCCGGCAATCACCACCGTCCCGTTTTCCACGTCACGCCAATTAAGCTTAAACGTGCTTCCACTGTTGGATGACAGAAGCAAATTTGCCTGCAATGTTTTGATAGGCTTAGGTAGTAAGACGGCCAAAGTTGTGATATCATTTTCACAACTTAACATCATGATTGCGTTGTCAACATTCGCGTTATCTAGAAGATTGTTACTGTTTCTTATTGTCATGAAGATATCAACTGTTTGAGCAGTCCATTCATGGTCTGGGCCGCCTCTATGTTCGGTTGGCTTTTCTTTACCGTTCAGCATTGAATTATAATCGTTATCGGTGAGCAACATCGTTTCTTGCCAAGGACGAGCTCTCATGATCCAATTCATATCCCCTTCACTGCGTTGACGCTCAAGCGTTTCCGCCATGATACGAATTGGTCCCGCAATATTCTTTGTTTTATTTTCGACGTTAGTTGTTTTCTCTTTATTCACAGGACTTTTGTAAACTTCATCAAAACATAATAGACGCTGCACGCGATCGCTGATTTCAATGCACTTTTTCCCTTCGCGCCCTAGTATAGCTTCGTCAGCCATTGCGTTGTTATTTAAAAGGCTCGTTGATAAGATGAATGCGTTTAAGGCTATAAATTTATTCCAATTTTTCATCCTCAATCCCTTCAAAACCAAATTTTTTCAATTTATTGTACAATGTTCTAATCGGGAGCTTCAGCTGTTCTGCTGCTCTCACGCGAGACCCATTATTCATTTCAATAGCGTCAAGCAAAATCTGCTTTTCGAACGAGTTGCAAGCTGTTCGGAAACCTTGAGTAAATGCGGTTGTTACTGGGGTTATTTTATTTACTACGCTGTTATCATGATAAACAGAACGGATTGTATTTGTGTTGATTGATCCGATTTGTTCAGATACGCGGCACACATGAGTGATCAATGAGCGTAATTGACGCACGTTTCCATCGTACTCTAACTGAGTTAATAACTGTATAGAGTTTGCGTCCAAATTAAAGTGTGTTCCCAAATTTTTGTTATATTCTTCTACAAATGAGATTGCTAAAGCCTCAATATCATTAATGCGGCGCCATAATGGATCAATTGATATTCTGCTTTCTGCCAACCGATAATAAAGATCTTTACGAAATACATCCGTTAATATCATTTTCGGAAGATCTTTATGCGTGGCGGAAACAATCCGCGCATTGAAAGGAGTTTCGATTGTCGCCCCGACGGGAACAAACTTTTTTTCCTCCAACACGCGTAATAATTTTGCTTGAAGTTCAAATGGCAAATCGCCGATTTCATCCAAAAATAAAGTACCATTTTCGGCGCGTTTAAAATAACCATCTTTATCTTTATTAGCCCCTGTAAAGGCGCCCTTAACGTGTCCAAAAAGTTCGCTTTCGATAAGGTTTCGATTTAGCGAAGCGACATTAACGGCCATAAAAGGTCCGTTACGGTTTTCCGAGTAATAATGAAGTTGTTTTGCTACAAGTTCTTTGCCCGTTCCCGTATCTCCTTGGATCAAAACGGAAAGCCTCATGGGGGCTAATTTTAAAATGTCATCACGAACCTTAACGATATTCTTTGAGTTCCCAATAATTTTTAATGAAAGATGATTACGCTTAATTATGCTTTGTTTCTTAACTTCATTAGACAAAGTGTCTACTGCTTTTTGCAAGTGAACTTTTCTGAACTTTTCTTGATCACTACTTGCTTTCATCAAGTTAAGGGAAGAGCAGTAATTGGCATATTTTTGTGCCACTATAAGACGGTTTTCAGTCAGTAAGTTCACATCGGCTGTAATGATAAAAAAAAGATCAGGATAACTTGCGAGGTTATGGCGACCAGGGATAATCATGAAGCCCGTATCAGGAGAATCCGGGAAAAATTTTTGTTTAATTAATTTCATAATACCATAGTTATTCTTATTCAAAACATGAATGTTTTTTTGCTTGAATAACCAACTTAATGGGTCATTTTTATTTTCGCAGTCTTCAATATTTATAATTTTGAAGCTATTTTTTGGGGGCCAAGCGGCTAACTCTACGTAATTTTCAAATGTCTCATCACGTCCGATAATTGTTGCTTTAATTGCATTGAAGAAATCATACATTGTATGAACCATATGGCTTCTGAGCGATTTCAATTCGTCAATCAAAATCTCTTCACTGCACCTAGTAATAATTTCGGACAATGGAAAATTCATTTAGCAGCCTCTAAAACAAGAGGCTCTGCATATTCGAAAGTAAAGGTAAACTCTCCACTATCATTATCGAAGTCTACGAGCGCTTTTTTTAAAGTCTTTTCAGAGAGACGGCTTTCGAGGATAGTTCTTGAAATTTCAGGAATAATTCGTTTTTGTAAAAGTTGTTCAATTAGCCGTGCGCCCCCCGCTGTATCGTCGCAAAGTGTTTCAAAATAATGAATAGCTTCATCTGATATTGAAAACATTAAACCTTGCTTTTCAAAGAACAAAGCTTTTAACTCATTAATTTTATAATCTATAATTTCTTTAACGACTTCTTTACTGAGTGGGAGGTAGACAATAGGGTCTATTCTCGCAAATAATGCGGGTTTAAAATAGTTTATTAAAATTGGACTGATGTGATTCAGTATTGCATCGGATGTAATATTATTATCTTGGTTAACGAGATCAATTATCTGTTCACTCGCTAAATTTGAACTCATAAAAAATATGACGTTTTTGCAATCAATATCACGACCTTCTCCATCCGTTAGAATACCTTTGTCAAAAACTTGATAAAATAGATTAATAACGTCCGGATCCGCTTTTTCAATTTCATCCAACAACACGACAGAATAAGGTTTCTTTCTTATAGCTTCGGTGAGTTTTCCTCCCTCACCATATCCTACATAGCCGGGAGGTGATCCTATCAAGCGAGAGACGGTATGTTTCTCTTGGAACTCGGTCATATTGACAGTAGTCATAAATTGTTCACTGCCAAACAATTTTTTTGCTACTTCAATTGCAGTTTGTGTCTTCCCCGTGCCTGTCGAACCGACGAGAAGAAAGACACCGAGTGGACGTCCGGTTTTTTGCAGATCCAGACGTGAAGCCTGCAGACGTTCCTGAATAATTTGAAGAGCGTGATCTTGTCCTTTGATAACTTGTCCGATTTTTTCTTTTAAATTCAAAAGAGTTTCGATGTCGTTTTGCGCCATTTTTGAGACAGGTATCCCAGTCCAATCAGAAATAACTGACGCAATTTCTTCCGGTCCAACTTCCAAACTGATCAAAGTTTCATCTTTGCGAGCTCTATCAAATTGCTGATTAGCGTTTTTAATACGTTCACGCATCTCAGTAGATTTTTCTTCTCCTATATTTTTATCACGGAGTTCTTTCAGTTCTTCCGCGAGCTGCTTTTGCTTTCTGTGCATTGCGAGCAGCCGTTCTCTCTCGTCACTATCGGTTTTTAGTTTTTTTTCGATCAGATCAATTTTTTCGTAAATTGACTTATCATCGTGTCCTGCATCTAGATCGCGTATCAGCCGTTCTTTTTCGCGTGAAAACGAGGCTATTTCTTGGTTTAATTTTTCAATCACCAATGGAACGCCGGTCAAACCACCCCGTACACGTGCACACGCGGTGTCTAATACATCGATGGCCTTGTCGGGTAATTGGCGTCCAGTTATATAACGTGAAGATAGTTTTACTGCAGCTTCAACTCCGACGTCACTGATATAAATTCCGTCATGGGCTTTTTCGTATGCTGGCACGAGACCTCGAATGATAGTACATGCTTGTTCGAGAGATGGTTCGTCCAATTTAACGAGTTGAAAACGCCGTGTTAAAGCGGGGTCTTTTTCAAAATATTTTTTATATTCTGACCAAGTTGTTGCCGCGATTGTTTTTATTTCGCCTCTGGCCAAAGCAGGTTTTAATAAATTTGCAGCATCATTCCCTCCGACCTCACCTCCTGCACCAACCAATGTGTGGGCTTCGTCGATGAATAAAATTATCTGATGGCCCGAATTTTTTACTTCGTCTAGAACTGATTTCAGGCGTTTTTCAAATTCTCCTTTCACTGATGCGCCAGCTCCAAGTGCCCCCATATCAAGGCCATAGATTTCAGCGCCTTGCAAACTATTGGGCACATCGTTATGGACAATTTTATACGCTAGTCCTTCAACGACAGCAGTTTTCCCAACGCCAGCTTCCCCTACACAAATAGGATTGTTTTTACGTCGGCGAGCTAGAATATCGATTATTTGACGAATTTCATTATCGCGGCAGAATACCGGGTCAATACGACCGTCCCGTGCTTGCTGAGTAAAATTTTCTGCATATTTTTCCAGTGCACTTTCAGAATGAGAGGACTTAACTGTTGACGGAATTTTTTCATTTTTGTTTTTATGTACTTCTTCTATTGACCCTGATGTGGATGTTGCAAAGTTTTTTGAAAGGTTGTCATGTGGAATTCGATCTAACAAATCGATATATTCATATCTACAGAAACGCCCGGCATCGCGAATGATCGCCAGTAAAATTGCACCACTTCTTATCAATTGTTCATTAAACTCTAATGAAGTAATCATCCAAGATGATTCAAGCATTTCGAACAATAATGGAGACAATATCGGAAGCTCCCCATTGCTCGAACGAAAACGAGAAAAGCTTTTTTTCAGTTGTTCTGTAAAAATATCGATATCCAAATCGAAATTGCGAAATATCCAACGAATGTCGTTACCGTTTTGTTCGCATAATGAAATCAGAAAGTGCTCAATCATAACCTCTCTATGACCAGCTGATACACAAAGATTTGTTGCCTCAGTCAATGCAACGTGGCAAGCCTCTGATAAACGGTCAACAATTCGTCTCCTATTATCAACGATAGCCATGATCAATCTCCTTTCAATACGTGAGACAAGTCGTTGATGATCCCGTTAGTGTAATTTTCAGTGTAGAAGAAATAGCCTAGGTACATTATAATTGCGATTATTAATGCGAATGAAATTACCGCAATAACGGGCGTTTGCCATTTAACGAAGTGGTCTTTTGGAACTATATTAGAGGAATCGAACGTGGAGAATTCGGGGGGATATCCTCTCTCTTTGCGTATAATATCATGTATTTCTTGCATGAAGGCTTCGAGCTTGAGTTTCCCGTTGTGCTCCGGGCGGAATTTTCCTTCATACCCCAAGACCATGCATAGATATAAAAATTCTAGGATATCAATATACCGTTTTGCTTCGTCTGATAAACGCTCTGCTACAATGAAAAATTTTTCACCTCCCCACGTTTCCTGATGATAAATTGATAAAAGACTCTTTTGTGCCCATCCACTTTTTTCTCCCCAGTCGGTTGCTAGTACTGTTTCGTCAATAAAACTGCACATACAATAACTAAATGCAATTTGCGTTGAACGGTCATACGCTTCTTTGTGGAGCTCAAGGATGATTGTATCCAGTTCACTACGGCATCGTTTGTGTAAATCTTCCACTTCATCATAATCAGAGAGTGAAGATATTCTCATTATCAACGCTATTAGGGGTGAAGCAGCATCAATAATCTTGTTTATTGACATACCACGAATAGCAAAAGAAAAATCAGGTCGATTTACGACTATTTTTTTCAATGATTTTTGCTCTAAGACGGGACTCTTTTTTGAAGCGGCTTCGCTGTCATCATCAGCAATATAAAAGTTGTCAGTTTCAAAAATCGTCGGGACTTCATTTGTTGTTGTGTTGTTGGTACCGCTCATGCCGTTCCTCCATTATTTTTACGCCCTCGAATAGCCCAAAACTGCATATCAAGATCGGGAAACTCACCTGCAATATGGAAAGCGAACCCCGACGACTTTTCGAGGCTTTTCCAACCGCTTGAGTTATGGTCCAAATAAAAATACGTGTAATCAGCATGGTAAGGCAGCTGACGGGGGGCCGTTGGCATGGGTTGTAAACTAACGCCTGGAAGATGCGATTTGACCAAATCACGAATTTTATCAATCGAAGATATTTTGACCTGCGTCGGAAATATCCTGGCTAGCTGATCGCGTGGTATTGATGCTTTGACAGCTAGTACGAACGAACACTGGTCAATAAGCCGATCGTCGGAAACCGCAGCTGTATAAAACCCAAATTCATGAGGTGTGAGCTTGAGGGAAATAGCATTCGGTTCGAGCATCACACTTAAAGATTTGCGTAATGAATTGATAAGAGGTTGAAAGCACACATGTGGTTTTTCATGGTGATAAATAGGCCAACTTTCGGGAATGCGCCCATCATGAGTAAATGTTGCTAATTCGCCAGCTGCGCTTGCAAATAATTCATAAAGTCGTTCCGGGTGAACTCTCTGGATAGTGCTGTAATGGTTGAAGACAGGCGATAATCGGTTGGTAACCTGTAGCAACATAAAATCGGCAACATCAGCAACGCTATTTTGGGAAAGTTGCCCAAGTCGTTCAGAAATTTGGTGCGATCTTTGTTGTAACAATCCTGTAAAATCATCCAAGGTTCTTCCTAATTGAGGGATGGCCTGAATGTCATATGCCATTGGCATAAATTCTCGATCCAGAATGATGCTTCCATCACTACGTTTTTCTTTAACACGTGCAATTGGTATGCAACTGTACGAACTCCGGTCTTCTCGTTCCATCATTAGCGTTAAACGCAACTGACCAACTTGAATTTCCCAAGGATCGGCATCAGCACTCGTAACATCACGTGTTTCTTGATTAAATATGGTAAGCCGTGCAGATTCCTCCGCATTTCCCTCGGTTAATATTTCAGGAACCCCGTTTGTCCATAACGGCAAACAAAGATATATTACTTCATTGACGATATTTTTTTCACCAATATCTAAAGCAGGTGGCGGTGGAGCTTCGTTCGGAATCTCGAAGACTGTTCGGTCAGGAAAAATTCCAATAGCTGAAACAATTGTTATCCTGCCATGCAAGAGGTTTTCTTGATTGATCTCAATAGCCTCCAACCCGTATTGATATGCGTTAATTGCATCACTGCGGCGACGAATGACGTAGTCATGATATCGAGATTGCTGCTGAAAATGATTGGGACGAATAAACTGTCCGTCAGTCCATAAAGGGGGATTACGATTTGACACTGATATCTCCATTATCTATGCACTTGCACAGAAACGCCTTTCGAAGTGATAGGAATTAATATTTTGTATTGTTCTCCAATTGGATTGACTTTTTCAGTCGCTTTCCACGTCACTTTATCCATGTTGCCATAAGCAACTGCCACGCCGATAAATCCGGTATCTTCAGTAAATTTGAATGGTGTCATTACTGTTGATTCTCCCGGATTAACCTGTTTGTTCATGTGACGAATGTAAGAAGTTTCCAAAGCGCTCTTAGGGTTCTCAAACAATGAAAAATAATCAGCATTGTTCAATTCGTCGGGGTCCTTAAGTTGGAATACGAACACGTTTACAGGGGCGTCACCATATTCGGATTTATTTGCATTCTGATCGGCATAAAGAGTAATTTGTGCCGTTGAAGGTTTATCCGTGTTTTGTTGTCCTACTGGTAGATCGGGATTAGCCATAATCTTGCCCATTTTGCTCATAGCCTGCATGGATTTAGAAGGAGCACAGGCTGCGACCGACATCAGAGCCAATCCCAATGCAATACATGATACGATTGATCTCAATGACATAATTTAACCTTCCACCGTCTGTCTACGCATTTCACGGTCATAGACTTGTCGGTAAACTTCCCAATACATGCGGCCAAGCCCGCCCTGTTGTTCTGATCTAATTTCGTTGTAATAATGTTGATACATTTGCCAATGCCATGCATCTAAATCTCCTGCGCGAGGAGCGTGTCCTTTGTATTTTTTAAAACGTTTAGCTAGCGCCAAAGGCCCCAATGCTCTCAGTACAGCGTCAAGAGCTTCCTCAGCTGCGATTTCACTGGCTTTTTCATGATATTGTATCAATTCAAGGCTTTCGCTAATAGCAGCAGCTGCTGATAAATGGACGGGGCTATTGATAAGAAACATATCCTTGATTGCTTCTTCGACCGATTTATCTAGGCGGAGTGGATTGTCCTCAATGGCGTGCAGGTGGGGTGGTGACAAATGACTTTTGTCCGAAAGTTCATGTTGATGAGCGGAAATTAATCCTTGAACTGTTGCCCTCACTGCCTCACCAACGTCTGCTAAGAGGCGATTGGCTTTAGGGACAGGCATCTTTTCAATTGGAAGGCCCATTGCCAAACATAAAGGCCGTAGAAGAACGTGATCAATCAATTCACCTTCTTCATCATCATTGCGTAATTCAATATCATTAAGATAATGATCGCGTGTTGAAATATCATCCAGATCCGATTTAGTTAATTTAGTTTCCGAACCCAAATTTGATGCGATAGATTCAAGGTATTCATCGATATTTTCTTGATTTTTATTTTTCGTCATCTTTGGATTGACTTTCTTTCTGGTATTTTTTTTTATACTCAAAACAGGAAGATCCATATACGCCGACCCCGGTTGCAGGTCGTCGGGCACATCCAGCGTGGTTTCTTCCTCAGGTGCATCTTTTATGATGTCTTCAAGTTTACTTGCTGTTACGTCTTTTTCCGCGGAGAGATCTTTATCAATAAGCTTAATCGGGTCACGTTCGGTAGTCGATTTGCTTTCGTAATTCTCTTCAATTAAAGTAATTGGGTCGGTTATTCGTTCACGTTTCTTCTTTTCTCGCGTACTAATTTTTTCAGGCCCTTTCATTGTTTCGTTTTGAAAAAAATTTTGTGCTGTTAGGCTTTCTTCATCACGATTATCAATGAGTGATCCGATTGACATGAATCGGCGTGCCCATCTAGCGCCGCGAGCTACTAGCGACTCTGTCTCTTCATCGGTCATCTCGACATAGGCTGTAAGTTCAAATTTACCGATTTTTAGAGTATCACCGTCTTTTATTTGAACGAGTTCTCCAGCAGGAATAAATGATTTTGCGTTATTAATTGACAAACCCTTTTTAACGCTCGTTGCTAAACAAAATTGCTTATCTCTAAATGTAATTACAATATGTTTGTCTTTAATTGTGCCTGAATGGTCCACAATTTGCCACGTATTATTCTCGTCAGCACCAATCGTTCCGCCGTGCTCGTCAAAATCCTTAATGGCTGCGTAGCCTCCACTTAGGTCATCTGTATTATTGATCACCAATCTCAAGTGCATCTTTAACTCCGTACTTTTATAATCACATCACGCATTTCGGTGATGCGACCATCGCCAAGAAATGATGACCAACCAAGACGACTGGGGCTGTTTTTTTCAAGAGTAAGTGGATGGGCTTCTTTAGGCTTTAAACCTAGCTTAAGATCATAACCAAGTTGATCGCGAAACATGAATTCTACAAGACCTCGCAAACTCTTGAAATCTTTGCCATGAGGTAAAAAGTCTTGGAATCTCTTGAAATCAAGATTGCCGATAACAATCCGAATTTTACTTTGAACATCTGGTGAATATTGTCCGACCACCATATTACAGCCTAGCTCAGAGTTACTATGTCCAATTTGGGTCAATTGGTTAGCTGGAATTTGGACTTTTCTTTTTGTCCATTCCTCAATACGGACATCCGTCAAATTGAACGCGCGAGCTATTACTGTCGAAATCAAAGCTGGTGATCGGTTACGCGTTGCCATCAAGCCTGCAAAACATAAGAGTCTTGGCCAATAAACACTAGTGAAATTGCGGGAATCCGGATCACCTAATCCAAACATAGAATAAATCCATGTTGAAAAACGATCTTTCCCTTTCGGTTGATATTTTCGATGGTACCGTGATCGTTTCCAGGAACGATAAAAAAGACCGACCAAACGATTATGGAAGTAATCAAAAAAATCTTTAATTACCGACTGATCCTGTTCGTATTGGGCTATTTGTTCCGCAAAATAGGTTGGCAAGGGAGTTGATGAACCATGTAAACCTAGAAATGTAACTTTTAATTTGTATCTTGGACAATCCTTTTCATGAAAGGGTGCGATAAATTTAATGCGTGAAATATCTGATGTCGGAAAGCCAAGGCCGGAATCGACTTCAAATAATATTTTTTCATCAATAGCATGCAAATGTGTACCGACTTCGATTCCTCCATCAATGGTCTTTTCAATCAATTCGATCGCTTCGAATGCGGAGAAATAGCGCGCTTTTCTATCAAGAAACCCGCTAAAATTAATCAGGCTTCTCTTATTTTCGCTGGCCATCTATAGACCTCCCCATTTTCTACGTTATGTACCTCTAATTCATGAAATGAGTTTACTGTCGCATAGAGTGCAAAGAATTCAGACAGAATTGACATAAAAAGATACATGTCACCTTCAGTTTGAAATGCGCTTTCTCGGACATTCAATATTGACTTCAAACCTTTGATCATAAGATTTTTATGAATCAACGTGTGAGGTTTTGTCGTCAGCGATAAAATACCATCAATACGTTGTTTAGCTGCTCGTCTTTCTGCAGACTTAGTAAGACTTTGAAAGTCGTATATCATCAGGATTGCCGAAAGCGATTCAAGATTTAGTAAGGATGTATAATTGAGAGATAAATTAGAGAGGCTATGCCAATTAAGGGTGGCGTCTAATGGCGGGTAAACTGGTTTGGTAGGCCGCGTAATATTTTTCGCGGTTACAAAGCGAATAGATTGGTCATAAAATTCATTTATATCACCAAATGCTAATTCATCGCATCCTTCTCTATTAAAGCATGTTAGTCCAATTGATATAACCTCTTCCGAAGGCACTATTTCATCTGAATTGTGTAGAATAAAAGAAATGTCGTAATCAAAGCCGTTATTTTTTTTCGATATATTTGGTCGACCCGAATAAAATATCTGCTCTCCAACATATTGCGCATTGATTTCGTGATTAAAAGATTCAAAAGAATAATATTGGCGCAACAGTGTACGATGTGGGCCATCAGTGCTAATTCGTTGTCCTCTAACATCATCAATTGAGAAAATTTCAAACAAATCAGGAGCGAACCCCATTGGTCTAACGCGATAGCTTGTTTTTGTATGATCTACTAATAGCGGTTCGGCATCTGTTTCAAAAAGATTGACAGCCGGAACACAATAGAGATTTAGATTATCTGTTTTTATGCGTATATCCTGCGGAAGGTTACGCTCAAACGTCAGTTCTATATCAAACTCATCATCTGTAATTGAAGATAAATAATGATTAAGACCAGAAAAGTTATATCCATAAAATTTGTTTGGAAGAATAAAGTATTCTTGCAAAAGTCGATGGCCATCAAATGCAGTTGAATGTTGAGGCAATATAGCATCATCATATTTAAAACCCATCGGCAATATGCAAGTCCTGGGTAAGATCTTTCGCGCTCCGTCTTTTGAAACGATCGTCGCATGCTTAAGATACCGGCCTATCCAAAGATATAGTAATTGCTGTGATGACGTATCACCAGTGATTGTGAGGTTAAAATAGTCGACGCCTATTTCATTAATCGGTATGTTCGAGAGGCTTTTGAAATTAATCTTAATAAGATTATCGTTATTTACACGATTAAGGACGACGTTTTCTATATTCATTGGATAAATTAGGCAATCTGATGTCGTCCGAAACAAACGTTGTGTTCCCCTCACAGGCTTTGATTTTAATAAAGTATCTTTTTGCAATATTCTGTTTGTTCTTAAATTTAAGACAGAAGGGGTAAACTTGATAATTGTTGATGAAGGAAATGCCCGCAAAAAGTTGGGCCAAAGCAATTGAATGATCGAGAGAGTAAAATTATCTTCTTCTTTGGCGATCTCCTCTCGAGTCATAGATGTCAAATAAGCAAGGCCTTCAGTAACCCTTTCTACGTCGGGGTCGACATTATTCGCCCCCATATAGGGCGCCAACTTCGGGTTCTTTTTGACAAATTGGCTACCGCCGACCCGCAAATATTCTAATTCGTCACCAAATAACCGGTTCATCTATTCACCATACCAACTCAAACAAAATTCGTTTTATGAGGGACGAAAATGCCCGTCCCGCATAGCCATTTCTATTCTTATTTTTTCTTCCGAACTTTCCACACATAGATTAGCTGTTATTATGAAATCTAAATCCAAAGGACTGTTTGGATCAGATGCGGATCGAACTTCAACGCCTTTCAGTCGGGGCTCAGCTATAGTGACGCATCTACGTACTGCATCAACTAGTTGCTTTGATACTTCCAACGTGCTCACTGTACTGTGATTGAAATCTGGAATGCCTAGTAATAAATTGGAAGGCGCCCCTCCTGAATGAACGTTTAGAGCTCTATCCAGATTTCGTTTAATCGAACGTATCACACCATCAACACTATATTGATAAGATGCTATTCCAAGCTCTTCTTCATCGTCTATAAGCCGATCAAGTAAGCTACCACTTGCTCCTCGCGTCATAGAGTCCAACACATTTTTCATACTGGAGCTGTCAAATTGGCGTGGCGAGTTGTATATTTTCATGGCCGATCGTCCTGTTCACCTTCCACAGCAGCTTTTTCAAGCTTTCCAACAAGAGACAATTCAAAATTAGCGCCCATATATTTGAAGTGTGGACGTACTTTGATCGCGGTTTGGTACCATCCAGGTTCCCCTGCAATATCAATAACTTCAACACTAGCTGCACGCAGTGGACGTTTGCTGCGTACCTCAGAAGGAGGATTCTCTTGATCGGCAACATATTGCTTAAGCCAAACGTTCAACTCGCGTTCTAGGTCTTCTCGTTCTTTCCACGAACCAAGTTGTTCTCGTTGTAAAACCTTGAGATAATGAGCAATACGATTGATGATAAAAAGATACGGCATCTGAGTACCAAGCTTGTAATTTGTCTCAGCTTGTTTTCCTTCTTTGGTATTAGGAAAACGTTTGGGCATTTGTATTGAATTAGCTGAAAAAAAAGCCGCATTATCCGAACCTTTGCGCATAGTTAAAGCAATAAAGCCTTGATCAGCCATTTCAAGTTCGCGACGATCTGTAATCAGCACTTCAGTCGGAATCTTGGCGTCAAGCTGTCCCAAGGATTCGTAAACATGGACCGGTAAGTCGTGAACTGCGCCACCACTTTGGGGACCAATAATATTGGCACAAAAGCGATATTTCGCAAAACTTTCAGTGAGACGTGTTGCAAAGGCATATCCTGTGTTACCCCACAGATAATTTTCATGATTTGATGCAACATCTTCAACGTAAGAAAAATTACGTACAGGATTGTCGACGGGGTCATAAGGCTGACGAAGAAGAAAACGAGGAACTGTTAGCCCGATGTAACGGGCATCTTCAGATTCACGAAGGCTATTCCATTTGCGATAACGCGGACTTTCAAAAACTGAAGATAGTTCTTTAATCGCCGGTATATCAAGATTGCTTTTGACACCGAACATTTCGGCTTCCGTACCACCGAAAAAAGGCGCATGTGCCATAGCCCCGACTGAAGAGACATATTGCAATAGCCGGATATCAGGTGTTGACGGACCGAAATTGTAATTTCCAAAAATTGCAGCTACAGGTTCTCCACCAAATTGTCCATAATGAGCCGAGTAAATGTGTTTATAAAGGCCAGATTGTACCACTTCCGGTGCCTGATCAAAATCTTCAAGAAGCTCATCCTTAGTGGCTGAAAGCAGATCAAATTTTATATTTTCGCGAAAATCTGTACGATCGACAACGAATTTAAGGCCCCGCCATGCGGATTCAATTGCCTGAAAATCTTTATTATGTAAGACTTGATCGATTTGTTGGCTAATACGTCTGTCAAGATCGGCGATAAGACGATCGCAGGATCGCTTGTTTACTTTTTCATCTGGATCAGTGGATTTAAGTATTTCATTGATTAATACTTCAAGTCCTGTTTTGGCAATATCGTATTCTTATTGATCTGGAGAATAAGGGGTTGCCTCAAGAAGTTGATCAAGGATGGACGCATTAGCTACGATTTCGCCTTTAGATTCCGGGTTGTTGACAACCTGAGTTTTACCTACGGCCATTTTGCTTTCCTTTATTTCTTATCATCGGAAGAGTTTGAAGGGGCTGCGTTAAACGTATCCACGTCATCAAGGAGAGGTTGACGGGAAGAAATTTCTTTCAGTATTTTTTCGCGTGCCTGAGGGTCCTCAATGATATGTTGAACTGCATTGCGGAATGACGGCATATTACCGAGGGGGCCTTTCAACGCATTGATATTTTCCCGTAAATCTAAAAGCTTTTTTATTTCTGGTATTTGTCTAGCAATCGCATCCGGCGTAAAGTCATTTAAGGAAGCAATGTTCAAGCTAACCTTTAATTCATCATCCTTGTTTCCGCTTAACGTATTTGGGACAGTAATATCGATCTTTATATTTTGTTCTTCCATCACTTTTGCGAACGTATTTTTGTCGACCGACAACACCTTCCGCTCTTCGATAGCAGTTTCATCAGAACGTCCAGTATAATCCCCAACAAAAAACAATCGTAAAGGCAGTTCTTTTTCTTCTTGTTGTCCAAGTGTTGCAGGCGTGTATTTAATATTTATGCGTTCTTTGGGAGCAACTGATCCCTCACGTGTTCCACGTGCCATATTTATTCTCCTTTTGGTTGTTAATATCTCATCGTAGGTGGCAATTTTGACTAAAAAGGGAGAAACATAGCCTTCATCCGGCTTAAATAAACAACACCACTCTATAAGGTTATGAATGGCTATTTTTTATAAAATCGGTTATTGAAAACTATACATATGAATATTTCAGTTAAAATTTCTGAAAAATTCGATTTATATAATTTTGTTTAAAAACATCTAGGCACCCTACTTCCGCTCTATCCAAAATTCATATTAACGTACCCTATCAACTTTTTGAATGTAAACGGGTACAATCCAAAAAGAATTGGCTGCGCAATAATCTAATCTGGGGACTCTCGCTAATTATTAACAAAAAGTTAAATATTAAATTATGGACTTGTCAATAAACAATTTTAAAAAAAATAATTATAACCAGTTTTTTCTACGATTAAATAGATGTAAACCAAAATTGGATGTTAACATCTGTAATTATATTGATAATGTCATTTGGCATCATGAAAGATATTTTTTTATGAACTATGGTTTTCCACATGGTGCGTCATACGGACGATTTTCGTCGTCAAAGTAATGACAATAACGCACATTATTTTTATTGCGCTGGTATCCAATGATTCCGCCAGCGACCGCACCTCCAACTGTAGTGGCATAAATTGCTTTTTCATGGTGCCCAAATAATGCGCCAGCTGTAGCGCCTGCAACAGCTCCCCCGACAGCCCCTTTACTCACACCGACTTCCGAAGCGGTACATGCTGAAAGAATAATAAAAAATGGTAATATTAAAATAGCTGTTTTATTGGAAATCATTGAATAAAGCCTTGTTGGATTTTTAAATTTATCGCTAACGGTTTTGACAACTAATAGCTGATAACATCTACGGAGTAATTGAAGATTTGGTTTGATAAGTGAGAACATGTGTATAATGAGATTTTGTATTGTTAGAATTGGATACTTAATAATATAAAACTTACAATTAGTTTTGTCTTTGTAAATATAAAATAGGAATATTTTTTGTGTATTAAGTGATATATTTGTGAGTGAGGGTGAAGAGTGCCAAATATGGCATGATGCATGCCAAAACAGGCAAAGCATTGGAATTGTATGATAATTATTGATTATTATTGATAGATTTGATTGTTTTTTATTTTTCAAATGCCAATAATGGCATGGTGTATGTTGGGTGTTGTAAGTTTATGATTTAATGTAGTTAAAATAATATATTGTTTAATTACAGATGGTTAGGTTATTTATTTTTATTTTTTTGTTGTTTTTTTATGAATTGGCATGGTCTTTGCTTAATATTGTTACAGGTGGCAGAGCAAATACCTAAGATCGGTAGTTGATTGTAAGATGTGTGTTTTTGCCACTTCCATAAGGCTTACTGGTGACGCCGTTGGCCTGATGATCAAGTTTGTAACATAACAAATCTTTAAAGGATGTAGAACATGCCAACACCGGCCTATATAAAAATTGAAGGTGCAACACAGGGTCTTATCACTCAAGGTGCAGCGACTGAAGATTCCATCGGCAATATCTGGCAAGAAGGACATGAGGACGAAATCCTCGTGCAGGCGATCGATCATGTGATCACTATTCCTCGTGATCCTCAGTCGGGGCAACCATCAGGCCAACGTGTGCATAAACCATTCAAGTTTACTGCACCACTCAACAAAGCAACGCCTCTGCTTTATAACGCATTGACCTCGGGCGAGATGTTGACCACCTGTGAAGTGCATTGGTTTCGTACTAATACGGCAGGCAAACAAGAACATTTTTTTACAACCAAACTCACTGATGCACTGATCGTTGATGTTGATTGTGACATGCCTCATTGCCAAGATCCAAAGAATGCTGACTTTACTCAACTTGTGACGGTTTCCTTGAGCTATCGCAAGATTGAGTGGGAACATGTCGTTGCAGGTACTTCAGGTGCCGACGACTGGAGATCGCCGAAGGTTTAATGGATAAAGCCACATCTGTTACGAGGTATGTCTTTTGCAGATGTGGCAATCCTCTAGGAGGGAAAGCCCGCTTATTGGCGTTGTTGTTCTATGGCTGCCGAATAGCGTTCTCACATTGTTCAGGCTTTCTTTTTTACAAGAACCTGTGTCGGACAATCTCCGACATGGGAACTTCAGGGTAATTGTCATATTGCCCGATCCAATCGTTGAATGGATTTTTTAAGCAGAAGAACTAAGACCGGACAGGGGGAGTAATCTCTGTTTTATGTCAGGAGAAGCATAAATGAGTGCCATGCTGCAAATACCTATATTGGATCAGAATAATGATATTGCCTTCAGCTATTGGATGAAGGAGGCGCCAGATAACAAATTTGTTGTCACGGCCTTTGCAGTAGATGAAGCCGTGTTTGGCATGACGCGCATTGAGGTGATGCTTTCGTCGGATGATGACAATATTGATCTGCAGGTATTGATGGATAGTCCAGGAACACTGACAGTCCACCATAAATATCTTGAGACATTGCGCCACTTCTCGGGTGTTGTTGTTGAAGCGGAGCGTGGCGATTGCGGTCATCATCGCACAGCTTATCGTCTGGTTTTGATGCCGAGCCTTTATCGTTTTGATCACGGTTCCGACTGTCGCATTTTCCAGCAGAAAAAGGTCAGCGAGATTGTCAAGCAACTGTTCCAGGAGCATGAGATCGAGAATGTGATCTGGGATATTGATGATAGCGGCCATCAAACCCGGGAATATTGCGTACAATATCGTGAGAGCCATTTGGCTTTTGTTGAACGCATTCTGTCCGAAGAAGGCATGTTCTATTATTTTGAACATGGCAAAGAAGGCGAACTGAAATTGATTGTTTCGGATAATCCTGCAGATCCGCAGGCCTGTCCGGGGCAAGAAGACCTTGAATATAATGCGTTGTCATCGGGTGCGGTAAAAGGGGTTTATTGTTCTTCGCTGAATTATCGCGAAAAGCTTCGTGCAACCACTATGGTGCAACGCGATTATACGTTCAAGAACCCTGCTTATGATCAGGAGCATAAAGAGCGCACGCCCAATCCCAATGGCGAGAAGCAAGATTACGAGCTTTATGATTATCCGGGTCGTTATAAGCAAGATGCGGTTGGCAAGCCATTTACGCGGTATAAACTTGAGGCAGCAAGGGTTGATGCCTCATTGGCTTACGGGATATCGAATGCTCCGCATTTACTCACTGGTCATGCAATTAATCTTGAAGAACATCCCGATGATAAACTGAACCAGAATTGGCGTTTACTGACGATCCGGCATGAGGGGGTGCAACCGCAGGCATGGATGGAAGATGGGCAGGGTGCTCCGATTGCCGATACCGGCTTGGTGGCACCGGGACTACCTGGTACAGAACTATCCGGCCTTGCTTTTGGCACGACATCATCGATGAGCCCCAATCTTCTCAAACAGGCTCTCAGCCGGCGAATGAATTTGGCGGTACAAAACAGCAATGGCGACGATGCGCAACTTGCCACTACTTACGCCAATGCTTTTACGGCACAACCATCGAAACTTCCCTATCGTCCGCCACAGTCTGTCAAGCCTTTGGTCGATGGCCCGCAGATTGCCACTGTTGTTGGTCCGCAGGGGGAAGAGATATTTACCGACAAATATGGGCGTGTCAAAGTTCACTTTCCCTGGGACCGTCATAAAGATCCCAAGGCAGAAGATTCTTCCTGCTGGATCCGTGTATCTATGAATTGGGGTGGCGCCAAATGGGGGCACGTTGCTCTTCCACGCATTGGCCATGAAGTTATTGTTGACTTCCTTGAAGGCGACCCCGATCAACCCATCATCATAGGTAGAACTTACCACGAAACTAATCAACCACCTTATATACTGCCTGATAATAAAACCAAGATGGTCATCCGGTCGGATACGCATAAAGGCAATGGCTTTAATGAAATCTCTTTCGAAGATGAAAATGGACAGGAGAATATGTTTGTCCATGCCCAGAAAGATCAGACAGTTAAGGTGCTGAATAACCGTGCCAAACGTGTGGAGGCAAACGAGCTGGAAAGCATTGGAGCCAACAAATCTGTACAGGTTGCCAACAACCATCAGGAAAAAATTGGTGGTTCGATGAATAAATTCATTGGTTCGGGTTTGGGAAGTCTGTCAGGGCTTTTAGGTCCCATTCTGGCCGCAGGAACAAAGGATGTAGAAATTGGCTCAGAGGCTATTGATAACCCGCTGTTAAAAGCTTTTGCACAAGGGCATGCAGCAGCTACTGTCGCAGGCGAAATTTCATCGTTGTCAGCGGGTGGTGCCTTCAACTCTGCTGCCGGGCACTTTGTTAAAGCTGGGTTGAATATGGCAGGTAAAGGAAGTGCCTTGAGCAGCGTCCTGTCACAGATCATGCCAATGTCAGGTATTGCCAATACAATGGTTGAAAAATTCCAGTCTGATACGATTGGTATTGCCAGAACCGAACAGATCGGCACCTATAAGAATACATCTGTCGGACATACAATGACAATCAATGTGGGTGAAGAATTCATTATCAAAGTAGGTGAAAAATCACGTTTTATAATGGATAAGGTTGGTAATGTAACGATCATTGGAACTAGGTTTAATTTTTCTGCCTCAGGCGCAGTCAGCATTAACGGCAAAGTTATTGATTTGAACTGAGGTCGTTATGTTAGCGGAAAACTCCACTCCATTTGCAGCCATTGCTTTTGAACAAGTTCATCGGGATGGAGAGCCTATGGGGGTCATCACTTGTAGAGCAACTTATGATCTTTTTGCAGATGGTCGTCTGGAATTAAGACGACAACAAAAACTCATTCTAGCGGATGAATATAAAGGACCACCGCAAGAAAATGGATTACAAAGAGCCGGAGATTTAATTCCATTCAAACCCAACACCGATATTACTGTAATTGGCTATAGCTATGCTCCTACATTCGAACCAGCTACCGAATGGGAATTCGGACTTAAAGTTGGTGCATATGAACGAAAATTACGATGCCATGGTTTGCGTGACTGGATAGCCAAAAAGGACCAAGATAAATGTTCGTGGTTTATTGGACCAACGCGTGGAGTTGATCGTGTGCCTTTGGATTATAAATATGCGCAAGGCAGTCGAATTGCAGGTGGTCCTCATGACGTGGCAAGCCAGTGGAACCCTATCGGTGCGCCGCAACTGAGTGAAGACTATCATCCTCATGATGAACGTATAAGAATGCCGATGATTGAGGCGTTGCAAGATCCTATAATATCACCATTTCGTTGCTATTCTCCGCGAGGCTTATCGCCCATTGCCCCGTTTTGGAAAACTCGGCAGAGATTTTCTGGCACCTATGATGAGGAGTGGATGCAACATCGCAAGCCGCAACTTCCGGCAGATTTTAACTATCTATTCTATCAAACAGCCAGTCCGGGGTTAATTTATTTTGGCTATATGAAGGGTGACGAAAGTTTAACAACCAATAATTTGACAGCGAACAGAAAATCGCTGACCTTTAAACTACCTGGCATACAGCCTTATGCCAAATTTTCATGGCTTGATGATCGTGAAGCGCTTGTTCGCCTGAATTTGGATGGTGTCCATTTGGATTTGACCTCGGAGGTTGCACCGTGGCGACTTGACCTTACATGGCGTGCATGGGGTGTCATTTGTCCGCAATTCTTCAAGATTGACCTTTACAGCACTCGCTTAGATGATCCTGTGCTTGATGGTATGCTCGGTTGCAATATTGAAGGGTTTACGCTCAATCAAAATAGGGAGCAGAATTTATGAGTTACCCGCCGCGTGAAGGCAGCCGGGATATTAGTGATGCTCTGGTGATCTCGAATTATCCTGATTATTGCCGTTCGCCCAAGGATATCATTCCCTATAATATTTACGCCTATCAATCAGATGATGCCAATACAGCAACCTCAGTACGCTTTACGGGCAAGAAGGCTCATACAACAGGTTCGATTGAAACTTGTTGTTATGGTGATGAAGCAGGTGTGGGGCTTGGTATTAATTCTGGAACACAGCTATCAATCTGTGAAGCCAAGACATTCTCCAAGACAGTGCGTATAGAAGGCAAGCATGCCCTTCGCCATGGTGACACATGTTATATGAACAACAGAAATACTACTGGCAAAGTGTGTTATGTCAAAGATGTTAAGACCTATCAGCCAACACTTCCCTATCAAAATCCGCCACAAAAAGGGGAAAGTGATAATACAGCCAATAGAGCTCAGCCAGATTCCCATTTTTTGAGTGATGAGGCACAACAGGCGTTGGCTTCTGGTGAACAAGTGATGACTGATGCAATGCCAGAAAGCCCGATTGCAAATGCTGATTATGCACAGGTACGCCCAATGACCGTACCTGCACCTCGTGCTAATCCGGCAATGCGTCCGCCATCGTCATTTCCGTCGCGACCACCTCGCCCCGCCAACAATGATAATTATCTCTCGCCACCACGTTCCACGGGGCCAACAGGAGGCAGAGGAGCCCCCCCCCCGCCCAGAAGTCAATTCATCGCAAAGCGGACAGAATGTTAATCGTTATTTTATAAATCCGCAGAATATGCACGAGTCAGGGAAACCAAACAATGGTCAAACTGAGATAACGCTTGAAATCTTGGATTCACGTTTTTGGAAAAGCGCACCAGCAGAAATCTGGGATGGCTATCGCGAACTGTCTTCTTTGCCTATATTTAATGGGGATGTAATATCAACAGCGTTCGAAAACCTATGGGCTCCATATCCTTATCAAAGGATAATCAGTCACTATAATAATTGGAACAACAGAACTAGCTGGCGAGACGAAACAGGTACGATCATTCTTCCAGAAGACATGGCCGAAATACAAAAGCTATATGCCACGCGCCTAAAGCTGATACGATCTGGGCTATTAGAAAGACCAGTTTCAGAAATAACAGACGAAAATCTGCGTGTCAGCGAAAGAAACAGGCGGCGACTGGAAGATTGTGGCATATGGCCCTATAAATACGCCAAATGCGGTTTGTTGGACAAGCAGGCACATCACGGCATTGTTGACTATACGTTGCGGACAGGACCGTCTTTCCTCTCCAAAGCGCGGGTACCCGGTGCTCCGTCATATCTTGATGGTCTCACAATTTGTATCGATCCCCACGAACATGGTAAGATCCATCAAAAATTCGAGAGCATGATGAAGCTCAAAATAGATGCCAACAATACCGTTAGTTTTGGTGATGTGATGGAGGTTGCTTTTAAAAGTTTAGATGAAGAAGCTCGTTCAGTAAGCAAGATTTGCAAGACTTTATTTAAAGCAGCATTGAAGGTACAATATAGCGGCATTCACCCGGCGGATGGAATTGGTTTTTTTAACAGTACATACGATACGCGCTTGAGAGGGTTACGTAATCACTCTGAAGACAATCCGAATATACCGATGATGAACACATTATCCAAAGAATGGGGTTTTAAGTTTCCATGGTAAACGCAACATCTGAAGACTGGAAAATATTCGAAACGGATGATGGTTTTTTTGAAACTGATGCTTTAAGCGTTGTTGGCGAAGACCTCATCTGCATAGCAGCTTCGTTTATGCAAACTGCGCGAATAGAATACACACGACTTTACAAGTTTGATCATGGTGTGTGGACAGCCGAGGACATGGATGAACGAATCATCAGTGCAGTCAATTTGCGCGGCCGGTATGATATAACAGCCGACGAGACCATCAATATGTTGTTTGTAACCTATGAAGGAAGGGTTTTTACGGTTGGAGCAGAAAACAACCAGTATTTTTTGCAAGACAAGATTACAATAAACAATGATATGCTGGTTTCTTTTATGAATCAAAAGATCATTGATGATAAATTGTTTTTGTTCGGTCTTGACCTGATTGTTGAATATTCGCATGGCCAATGGCAAAATATCTCAGATAAGCTTTATCGATGGACGCTTGATGACCAGTCTTATAGCTTCGATGACATTGAGGTCATTGATGGTGAGTATTTTCTTTATGGCGGGGATAGCGATAGATTGCTTTTGTTGATGCGCCCAGTGGGTAAGAAGAATTGGATTGACCTGAATTTGCAATTTGAGATGCCTAATTCACTTCAAAATATGGTGCATCGAGATAATTTTCTTTACATATTTTCTGGAAAAAACATTGGAAAAATGGATTTAAAAACCAAAGAAATTACCTATTCGCGATTTCCGCCAATTCATGCAGATAATGTTGTTTTTTACAACGGAAGTTTTTTAGGGATCAATTGGAGAGATATTTTTAATCTCAGCGATAATAATCGCTCTATCCTGCCTGATTATGAACAAAAATGGAATAAAAACATCAGCTTTTTCACAAAATATGAAATTTTCAACGACATATTATATGTTTTTGGCGTTCGCGGATCTTTAATAAAAATCAATAAGGATAAAGTCGAGATTTTTGAAATGCCAAATCTTATAGAGGGAGAACGTCGCTTGACCAAATGACACCACATCAGGTGACTTCAAACCATTTCCGACTTTGGATAATGGCGCTGCTATATGTCTGGATGGTGTAGCATCCGTAAAAGGGACATTACATAACCTGGAACATCGTGCTGATACTTGGGTTATGAATTTGGGTAAGCTAAGTGTTATTCCAGGTTTGGCAAAAATACCAGACATTACTGATCTTTATGTTGAATCCGCCATATATGCTCGGTCTTATTGTAAAAGTCAGATTATTGATGAAGTTAATACAACTATGGATGGAACAGACCCGAACGCTTTAGGACGAACCACAAAAAATCCACCAAAGCCGGGAAGTCCTGCTCATAATAATTTGAATAGTCCAAACACTCATGGAGGACAAAAATAAAATGAATTACGATATTATCAGAGCGAAGTGCGGTTGGAGAGGTAAAGACTTGACAGTAATCTGTCGACCAGACGAAAATTGCGGTAATTTAGAATATCTTTCTGATGCGTATTATCCATTTTCAAGTTTCTTAATGTATCAAACATATTTTTCTGAACCTTGGAGCGGGGATGATTACGACATGTTTCTTACAGATATAGGTTTCATCCAAAGACTTGACAATGATTACAGAAGAACTTGTGTTTTGTCTCTTGAGGGTGATTTTATCATTAGAGAAACCCCGGAAGATACAATTGAAAAAATTCCGGGTGCAGGCATTGAAAGTGAGAATTCCGGACGAGGTCGCCTTTATGGCATGACCATTATCAATAATCATGTTTATGCTTATGGGGAGGCGCGTCAGCTTTACCGTCGTTCTGACGATGGTATATGGAACATGTTGGATGAGACCTTTTATCAGCCATTAGAAACAACATCTTTTCGCAACATTGCCATTATTTTTGACGTCAAAGGGCTTCGGGAGGACGCAATTTATATTGTTGATACCGCCGGTTGTATCAATTTTTGGAATGGAACCACGATGCAGCTTATTGAGCAAGTCGAAGGTATAAGTCTCGTTTCGATTTTGATAGAGGATGAGGACACTATCTGGATTAGTGGCGATCATGGTACGTTTTTAAGAGGCAATGCAAAGTCTGGTTTTACCCGGATGCCGGGCATAAAAGGAACTCATAATTTTGTCAGTATGGCAAAGTTCAAAGACAAAATTTATCTTGCAAGCCATGGCGGCGGCCGGGATGTAGGCGCTTATGTTTACGAGAACAATACCTTAACGAAGCTTGTCACGGGGTTAACGCCTGAAACGCAATATGATGCCCATACAGTCACATGTACAGATGAAGACTTATGGATCGTTGGTCTGAAGGATATTTTACACTTTGATGGCTCTGCATGGGAGCGCATAGATTTTCCTGGCACCCCTCCTATCCGATAGGGATGTTTGACTACCGATTTTCAGTCGGAAAACTATACTATCCTGAAAACTATATTATTAAGTATGAAGACCCGAAAAAAGAAAAGAACGGGCTTAACCCCCGAAAATTAAACGTTGAACTTAGAAGGTGTAAATGATCAGTCAATTTCATGAAAACATACAATTTTATCCTTGATAAAAACGGGTGTCCTACGGATATTTAGCCTCTTTCCTCGGAAGTTTCAGTATGACGTTAGGAATAAACTGATTGACACTGTTCTAAATGATGGGGGAGGCAATTATAGAATAATTTAAGTTAAGAAGTATCAATCATATGATATATACGTTTACGTTTTAATTTTTTTAAAAAATTTATATATTAAGCGAAATTTTATGATTTAAATTATATATTTGTGAGTGAGGGTGAAGAGTGCCAAATATGGCATGATGCATGCCAAAACAGGCAAAGCATTGGAATTGTATGATAATTATTGATTATTATTGATAGATTTGATTGTTTTTTATTTTTCAAATGCCAATAATGGCATGGTGTATGTTGGGTGTTGTAAGTTTATGATTTAATGTAGTTAAAATAATATATTGTTTAATTACAGATGGTTAGGTTATTTATTTTTATTTTTTTGTTGTTTTTTTATGAATTGGCATGGTCTTTGCTTAATATTGTTACAGGTGGCAGAGCAAATACCTAAGATCGGTAGTTGATTGTAAGATGTGTGTTTTTGCCACTTCCATAAGGCTTACTGGTGACGCCGTTGGCCTGATGATCAAGTTTGTAACATAACAAATCTTTAAAGGATGTAGAACATGCCAACACCGGCCTATATAAAAATTGAAGGTGCAACACAGGGTCTTATCACTCAAGGTGCAGCGACTGAAGATTCCATCGGCAATATCTGGCAAGAAGGACATGAGGACGAAATCCTCGTGCAGGCGATCGATCATGTGATCACTATTCCTCGTGATCCTCAGTCGGGGCAACCATCAGGCCAACGTGTGCATAAACCATTCAAGTTTACTGCACCACTCAACAAAGCAACGCCTCTGCTTTATAACGCATTGACCTCGGGCGAGATGTTGACCACCTGTGAAGTGCATTGGTTTCGTACTAATACGGCAGGCAAACAAGAACATTTTTTTACAACCAAACTCACTGATGCACTGATCGTTGATGTTGATTGTGACATGCCTCATTGCCAAGATCCAAAGAATGCTGACTTTACTCAACTTGTGACGGTTTCCTTGAGCTATCGCAAGATTGAGTGGGAACATGTCGTTGCAGGTACTTCAGGTGCCGACGACTGGAGATCGCCGAAGGTTTAATGGATAAAGCCACATCTGTTACGAGGTATGTCTTTTGCAGATGTGGCAATCCTCTAGGAGGGAAAGCCCGCTTATTGGCGTTGTTGTTCTATGGCTGCCGAATAGCGTTCTCACATTGTTCAGGCTTTCTTTTTTACAAGAACCTGTGTCGGACAATCTCCGACATGGGAACTTCAGGGTAATTGTCATATTGCCCGATCCAATCGTTGAATGGATTTTTTAAGCAGAAGAACTAAGACCGGACAGGGGGAGTAATCTCTGTTTTATGTCAGGAGAAGCATAAATGAGTGCCATGCTGCAAATACCTATATTGGATCAGAATAATGATATTGCCTTCAGCTATTGGATGAAGGAGGCGCCAGATAACAAATTTGTTGTCACGGCCTTTGCAGTAGATGAAGCCGTGTTTGGCATGACGCGCATTGAGGTGATGCTTTCGTCGGATGATGACAATATTGATCTGCAGGTATTGATGGATAGTCCAGGAACACTGACAGTCCACCATAAATATCTTGAGACATTGCGCCACTTCTCGGGTGTTGTTGTTGAAGCGGAGCGTGGCGATTGCGGTCATCATCGCACAGCTTATCGTCTGGTTTTGATGCCGAGCCTTTATCGTTTTGATCACGGTTCCGACTGTCGCATTTTCCAGCAGAAAAAGGTCAGCGAGATTGTCAAGCAACTGTTCCAGGAGCATGAGATCGAGAATGTGATCTGGGATATTGATGATAGCGGCCATCAAACCCGGGAATATTGCGTACAATATCGTGAGAGCCATTTGGCTTTTGTTGAACGCATTCTGTCCGAAGAAGGCATGTTCTATTATTTTGAACATGGCAAAGAAGGCGAACTGAAATTGATTGTTTCGGATAATCCTGCAGATCCGCAGGCCTGTCCGGGGCAAGAAGACCTTGAATATAATGCGTTGTCATCGGGTGCGGTAAAAGGGGTTTATTGTTCTTCGCTGAATTATCGCGAAAAGCTTCGTGCAACCACTATGGTGCAACGCGATTATACGTTCAAGAACCCTGCTTATGATCAGGAGCATAAAGAGCGCACGCCCAATCCCAATGGCGAGAAGCAAGATTACGAGCTTTATGATTATCCGGGTCGTTATAAGCAAGATGCGGTTGGCAAGCCATTTACGCGGTATAAACTTGAGGCAGCAAGGGTTGATGCCTCATTGGCTTACGGGATATCGAATGCTCCGCATTTACTCACTGGTCATGCAATTAATCTTGAAGAACATCCCGATGATAAACTGAACCAGAATTGGCGTTTACTGACGATCCGGCATGAGGGGGTGCAACCGCAGGCATGGATGGAAGATGGGCAGGGTGCTCCGATTGCCGATACCGGCTTGGTGGCACCGGGACTACCTGGTACAGAACTATCCGGCCTTGCTTTTGGCACGACATCATCGATGAGCCCCAATCTTCTCAAACAGGCTCTCAGCCGGCGAATGAATTTGGCGGTACAAAACAGCAATGGCGACGATGCGCAACTTGCCACTACTTACGCCAATGCTTTTACGGCACAACCATCGAAACTTCCCTATCGTCCGCCACAGTCTGTCAAGCCTTTGGTCGATGGCCCGCAGATTGCCACTGTTGTTGGTCCGCAGGGGGAAGAGATATTTACCGACAAATATGGGCGTGTCAAAGTTCACTTTCCCTGGGACCGTCATAAAGATCCCAAGGCAGAAGATTCTTCCTGCTGGATCCGTGTATCTATGAATTGGGGTGGCGCCAAATGGGGGCACGTTGCTCTTCCACGCATTGGCCATGAAGTTATTGTTGACTTCCTTGAAGGCGACCCCGATCAACCCATCATCATAGGCAGAACTTATCACGAAACCAATCAACCACCAGATACGTTGCCGGAATTCAAGACTCGTATGGTTCTTCAATCTAAAACGCATAAGGGTGATGGCTTTAATGAACTTAGGTTTGAAGACGAGAAAGACGAAGAAGAAGTCTGGTTCCATGCGGAAAAGTATCACAATGCAGTCGTTAAAGACAATGAAACATGGCTGATTGGTGCAAACCGTCACAAGCGTGTGGACGGCTCACAGTCAGAAAGCATCGGAGGATCTAAAGATATTGAGGTCTTAGGCTCTCATACAGAAGCGATAGCTGGTTCAATGAGCTTAATGGTGGAAGGATCGAAGAAAAGTGAAGTTATTGGTGATGAAACGTCGATCATTCATGGTGAGCAAGCCGATGTAACGAAAGGCAATTGGACCAAACGCGTTGAGCGCAATATCCGCATGGAAAGTGAAGAGCACCAACAATATAAGGCACCTGGAACTATATTTATTGATGCAGGGGATAAAGTTGTTTTGCGTGCAGGTTCAGTCATTTCGTTAAATGTTGGCGGCAATTTTATCCGCATTGATGATAGCGGGATCATTGTTGAAGGCACCGTCGTAAATATCAACACCGGTGCTGGTTCACCGGCAAAAGGCAAGGAAGTGCCGATGATTGAACCAGCAGAAGCCGACAAGTATCACGGCCCTTATGCGGAACGTTATCAACGTTCATTCAAGAAATAGGGTAGGATGAGGAGGTTTTTATCATGGGTTTACCTGCAGCAAGATTAGGTGACATTGGTTCAGGCCATAGTTGTCATTATCCACCGTCTCCAGCAGTGGAAGGCAGTCCGAATGTCATAATCAATGGGCGCCCTGCTGTGCGCAAGGGGGACGCCTACGCAGTTCATGGTTGTAGTGTCTGTCCGGCTCCTCCCCACAGTAGAAAACTGGCAAAGGGATCTCCAACAGTGTTCTTCAATGGCAAACAGGCGGGGCGTATTGGTGATCCGATAGATTGTGGTGGAGTTGATATAACCGGAAGCCCGAATGTTTTTATTGGAGCGTCAAGCCCTCCCGGCAGCCGAAAGCCTTTTCGAGAGAAATGTCCTTATGCTCATGATGCAGAGTAATAAGGTCAATCATGTGGGCACTCTGATAGAGAAGTGAATATCCAAATGAATGAAGATGATTTTACTGTAAAATATTCAGAATCACCTTTTGCACCTGATTGGGCACGTGATCCAGCCTTGCGGGCAACCAAAAACGCGGATTTCAGCCCCTCAATATCAAAAATTGATGGTGCCAATCATCTATCGAATGATAGAGAAGTCGACAAAAAGGGTGAAACAGGAAATCAAACTTCATCTGAAGAACCATTTCGTCCGAAGGTAGAGCAGATTGAGGAAATTCTCTGGCAAGGAGCTGACGATGATGTGCGTGTTTATTGCATCATGGATGGCTATTGGGCAGAGGGGCTCTATGGTCGTCTTCTAAACAGCTCTGATATTTCATGGGCACATATGTTCCAGGGGGATGTTGCCACCCGCAATGTTCAGCAAGCTCCCTTTATTATTGCACTCAAACGAGGACACAAACTGACGAGATGGTTGATTGAAGAAGGTTGGGGGCAAGGCTGGGGCATCTACTTCACTGCCTCATCCCATAAAGCACAATTGCTTTATGGTAATCCCCGTATTCACGATAAACGCTTTCTACATTCCAATGAAGAGCAGCTGAAGCTTGGTAATCTTACTCAAGGTCCTGAAGACCCTTTATGGAAAATGCGTCGTCACTTCCGGCACTTCTCGGATGTTTATCTGGAAAGCGAGAATAAAATTGTCGACTTCAGGTATTATGATCCAAGTGTATTTGACGTCTATATTAAAAGTATGGATAAAGATGGAATTCAGCAGTTTTTAGCGCCAGTTGTTAATGCCTATTATCAGGAGTATATTTACTCTCCACTGGATCCCGATTTAAAGAAAATTACAAATGTACAATTTTTTGATGAGCGTGATATAAGAAAAATAATTTATATATTATCAGAAAACAGGTTCACTATAAAAAGCCTAAAGCTATTTATTTCAGGAGAAGATAAAGCAAAAAACCGTGGATAGGAGTTTTTATAAATAAAAGCAAAGAAAAATTTTTTAAAGAAAAAGTAAAGTTAAATTATATAAAGAACATTTCTTCAAATATAAATTTTATAACAGCAAAAAAAAATAATGTTTCATCGTATAAGAAATTATTGACGTATATTGAAGATAGTGTAAAAATAGCTATAGAGTTGAATTTAAAGAATAAATTAGATGTCGAGAATTTCATTATATGCCGTCTAATTTATGGCAGTGACTTCTATAGGGATAAAGAATTTTTGTCGAACAACTTTGATTTCAAATTCGGTAATTCTAAGGAATTTGATATCTATTTAGCTCGATTAGCAAATGCCGTTAATAAAAGGCCTTTTTAATTCGTTTAATACCTAGAAATACAGTTCAGATCTAAGCAACATTCGAGGCTAGAAATGTCCAGTGAAAAACGCCCAAACGAAAATATAGATAATATATGTGAAAAATGCAGTTGCGAACTTATCAATTATGAAATGCTGCAAAAAACGCTATGGCCCAATAGTGATAAAGATATCTTGCAGTCTATAGCAGACGAATTAAATTTTTCAATCAACATAGGAGAGATAGATTCAGAGCGAGCATTGTGCCATTTTTTAGGCCAAGCAAGAGTGGAAAATGGCGATCCAATAGTTTTATTTGAAAAATTTAATTATACAGAGAGTAATTTAAGAAATCTAGACATATATAAAAAAAATTCAGACAAAGACCTGGCGGCAAAGCATGCACAGATCAAAGATCCAATTGAAAAAGCACGAAAAATTGCGAACTTTAGGTATAAAAAAAGAATGGGAAACGGAGATGAAGCAAGTGGGGATGGATTTCGTTACCGTGGAAGAGGGCTATTTCAGCTTACGGGTAAGTCTAATTATGAATCCTTAGATAAAGAATATCCAAAATATTGGGAGGGCGTCGAGCAATTTTCAAAAGACAACAAGAATTTTTTTGTAAAAAACCCCGATTCGGTTGCCGCTGCCCCTTATCATACAAGATCGGCGCTATGGTTTTGGGTTAGCAAAGGATGTTCAGGGGACGCGAGACGAGACAAAGTTGGAAATACAATGAAATTTGCCGACCTTAAATTTACTAAGGAACAAGTACGGAGCACACGAAGCAAGTTCCTCGAAGACCTCATGAAATACACCGAAAAAGAATTAGTGGAAAATGATAATTTATCAAAAATCGTTTCATGTATGATAACCGAAAAAATCAATCGCTTTACTGCTTCCTACGGAAAGCGATACGAATTCGCTAATAAAGCCTACACGAGTAGACGCTTTAAAGCTGTATGCTATAATACAAGAATAAGTTTATGTAATAAAAAAGCCTTTAAACCAAAAACGAATTAGGTACTGTATTATGATAAAATATATAACCAGAGTGTTGATGTTATTTATGATATTGATATTTATAACTGTTTGTATGTCCTGGTCAGAAGAACTACAAAATGATGAATATATACTAACGCACTACTTTTTAAATGGAGACGAAATATTTATAAAAAAAAATAAAAAAGAAGTTATTAAGGTAGTATTTGATTGGAAAAGTAGAAGGACTAGCCAAGGAATAGAGTATTTTTATATTAAAATATATTACAAAAACAAGTTTAAAAAGATAATAAAATCGATAGACAGGTTTGACTTTGGAATTTCGCTTGTGAGGCTAGAAAGTACAGAATTATTTTGCAAAAAAAAATATATTGTTATTACGCTGCGGAACTATTCACAGGCGTTAATTGGTCAAACGAATAACTATTATTCTGAGATATTTGTCGATATGAACGGGGAGAAAGGAGAGTTTAGCTATTTGCAATATGACGAGAATAAGAAAGAGGGACCGTTTAGCATGGAATTTATAAAAAGAAACTATAATTATAGCTGTACAAATTACGGTGTATTTTTCCGATAAAGTTATATCGTTATTATGATAATACTAAGCATTGTAATCGGCATAAGCGATAGCGTAATATGAAAAATGGATATTAGAGGGGTGATGGTTTTAGAGGCAGAGACTTCGTTATTGATACGGATAATACGACGACAGTGAATCATATGAGTGGCGTTTTGAAATTTTTTCAAGCAATCAAACCCTGATGGCGAACTGGCAATCTATTAAGAATTGTACAATTTATGAATATAAATAGTTATATTATATATTTATGCACAACCACCAATAGATATCAGCAAATGGAGTTGATATACCTATGAATAGATCAATTGAAAAAATATTATTTTTTCTCATATTTTCGTTTATGATTTCTCCATATTTAAACGCATATGGGGGTAAAAGTCTTGAGTATTTAATGGAATATAAGTCGAAACGCGATTTATCGATTTATTCGCAGAAAATGGGAAAGGATCTTTATAAAATTGTTTTATATAAAAAACTATACCATGAAGATGATAAAAACTATTTTAATTTAGATGTATATTATAATGGTAGATATAGAAGAGTTAGATATTATGTTCACAATTCTGGTGGTGTGATAAATATCGTTAACGCGGACATGACTGACGCGTTTTGTAACAAGAATTATGTAGTCGTTACTATGCAGCATTACTACGAAATAAATGAAACAGAAGCGAAAAATCATTACATGGATATTTTTGTTAACATGGAAGATAACGACGAGAGTGTGACTTATTTGAATTATGATCATGTTAAAAATAATCCAAATGGGCCACTCGAGTTTATGGATATGCTGGATAGTATTGAATATAAATGCATTGACGACAAATTGACGTTTGAATATTAGTTTTTTGTTCTGATCGGGTTATGTATTTGACAGGAGCATTTTGATTAAACGAATTCTAAAGGCGGAACGGGAAAAAGATTAAACGTTGTGAGTATATATTTATAATAATGTTGTTAGAGGGGCTAAGGGGCAATAGAAGTAAAATTTTATATATTTTATATCATACACTTTTTGTTGTTGATATTTCAGAAATATTAATCGTTTAAGTTGTGACAATATATTAAAAAAATAACTCAATTTTTATAATTTATTATATTCTACTGCTGCTCAAAAGACAATATGTAAAAATGCAAAACTAGCGTAATCAGAGTTTATCATTAGAGTGGTTTGATAATATACAATAACTTAAAATAATATTTAATTAATTGTTATGATTAATATTGAAACGTAAACGATATTGAATTCTATGCTCGTTTTTTCTTGATCATAATACCGTTATTGATGATACTGAACAGTTTATTATGTGTCCAAAAAGTTCGTAATTGGGTTTTGGTATGTGGCTTTAAGAACCGCTGATCTGCTATAAAATTAATTAGAGAAATTGTGATAATAACTTGTGAAAAAATCGGGTACAACTGCGTTATAGATGTTTAGCGGGAGATGAGGTTTGTCAATTTTCTTCAATGGCAAACAGGCGGGGCGTATTGGTGATCCGATAGATTGTGGTGGAGTTGATATAACCGGAAGCCCGAATGTTTTTATTGGAGCGTCAAGCCCTCCCGGCAGCCGAAAGCCTTTTCGAGAGAAATGTCCTTATGCTCATGATGCAGAGTAATAAGGTCAATCATGTGGGCACTCTGATAGAGAAGTGAATATCCAAATGAATGAAGATGATTTTACTGTAAAATATTCAGAATCACCTTTTGCACCTGATTGGGCACGTGATCCAGCCTTGCGGGCAACCAAAAACGCGGATTTCAGCCCCTCAATATCAAAAATTGATGGTGCCAATCATCTATCGAATGATAGAGAAGTCGACAAAAAGGGTGAAACAGGAAATCAAACTTCATCTGAAGAACCATTTCGTCCGAAGGTAGAGCAGATTGAGGAAATTCTCTGGCAAGGAGCTGACGATGATGTGCGTGTTTATTGCATCATGGATGGCTATTGGGCAGAGGGGCTCTATGGTCGTCTTCTAAACAGCTCTGATATTTCATGGGCACATATGTTCCAGGGGGATGTTGCCACCCGCAATGTTCAGCAAGCTCCCTTTATTATTGCACTCAAACGAGGACACAAACTGACGAGATGGTTGATTGAAGAAGGTTGGGGGCAAGGCTGGGGCATCTACTTCACTGCCTCATCCCATAAAGCACAATTGCTTTATGGTAATCCCCGTATTCACGATAAACGCTTTCTACATTCCAATGAAGAGCAGCTGAAGCTTGGTAATCTTACTCAAGGTCCTGAAGACCCTTTATGGAAAATGCGTCGTCACTTCCGGCACTTCTCGGATGTTTATCTGGAAAGCGAGAATAAAATTGTCGACTTCAGGTATTATGATCCAAGTGTATTTGACGTCTATATTAAAAGTATGGATAAAGATGGAACTCAGCAGTTTTTAGCGCCAGTTGTTAACGCATATTATCAGGAATATATTTACTCTCCACTGGATCCTCTTTTAAAAATTTTTACAAAGATAACATTTTTACCGAAAGGCGAAATAAGACGAGAGTTATTTGATCTGATACAAAGAAAAAAGAAATCTATTCATCAAATACTTATCCCATTTCTTGACAAAGAACTGTCACAAAAGGGTTTTACGCAGCATGTATCTCTGCAGCAGGAAGTGCATTTCAAAAAAAAAGAACAAGCAAAGTACATGAGATATATCGCAGCAGAATTATCAGAAACTTATCTCAAAAAAAATATTTTTCGTTCATATATTGATTTGTTAAATTACGTTATGGAAAGTATAGTCATAGCAAGAGAGCTTAATTTATGCCTCAAATTTGATATAGAAAATTTTATTATATGTCGAATTCATTATGGAGATAACTTCTATAAAAAAAATAATATCATAGCGCAACATCTAAATAATCCGGCACGTAACACAAAAATTATGGATCCCTATCTAATTCATTGGGCAAATGCTGTTAAAGGAAAATGATATATGAGTCTTATAAAGAAATTGATCTTGGTGATAAATAATTAAAAATCAATATTTCTAATTCAATCACTTATGACAACAGAAAAGAACCAGAGGGGAGGCCTTTACAAGTGGGACATTCTAACAAAAACGAAGAGATAGATCGCGTATGCGAAAAATGCCAATGTGAACTGATAACTGGAGAAATGCTAAAAGCCGTAGTTTGGCCGTCAGCTGATATTGAACGGTTAAATGAAGTGGCTTTAGAATTGAACTATTCAATTAATTTAGGAATGATCGATTCAGAAAGAAAACTTTGTCATTTCCTAGGGCAGGCTAAGCGGGAAGCAGGACCTAATTTACGATTTGAAGAACAAATATCTAAAGCTCAAGCTAATAAAAACTATGCCAAATCATCTTCATCTCTCGGCAATGGTAAGGAAGCAGACGGTAACGGCTATAAATATAGAGGAAGAGGAATATTACAGATAACTGGTAAAGCTAATTATCAAGGTTTTAGAGACGACTATAAAAAAATATGGGGTAATACTCCTCCCGATTTTTTAGAAAATCCTGATATCGTCGCTGAATTTCCATTCCATACGCGTTCAGCTTTATGGTTTTGGGTGAAAAGAGATTGTATTGACTATGCAGCTATTGATCGCATTGGCGAAACGTTTACTCCTCCTCCTAGAATAGTAAAGAAGAAGGAAGGTGTACCAGATGTGCACACCTTTCCTAAAGAAACGGGAGAAAAAAATTCACTCTCTTACTCCGTGTCAAAGGCCGTATCTTCTGTAATAAATTTTTATGAAAAAAAGGGAATTGTTATTGAACGATATAATAATTCTAATAATTGTTATAAAAGCGGTGTATTTAAAGATGTATGTTATAATACGCGAATTCAATTAAATAATCCGAAGGCTTATAAGCCAATAAATAAATCATAATATCAAAAATTAAGGATAATCTAATGATAAAAATTATATCATTTTTTATTATAATTATGATTTTTAATATGTCGAACATTTGTGTTGCAGGAACCCTAATAAAAAATAGCGCTGAACATAAGGAAAAAATGGTTTATCCCATAATTAATTATCATAGTGATCCTAATGGTATTGTTTTAAAAAAAAGCGAAGGAAATGATAGGATAGAGGTAAAATTACATTATTATAGAAAAAATATAGATAATAAAAAAGATATGTATAATTATTTTATACACGTTAAATATAATAATAAAATAAAAAAAATAAAATACTTCGGATGGCAGGGACTTGGTGCTTTAGATATAATTAATGTACAAATGACATCGGATTTCTGCAATAAAAAATATATTGTAATCTCGATAAGAATATATAATTATTTTAAAGGTGACTACCGTCGATATATGGAGTTATTTTTGGATTTTAATAAAAAAAATAAAAGGTATTCTGAATTTGAGTATGATCAATTGGGTTTTCCAACAGATGGTCCTCTTCCTCTTGCATATATTAAGAGTATAACAAAACATAAATGCTATAAAAATGGTATAGATTTTATTTATGATAAAAAATGATGTAATCGTGTATTAGGAATCAGCTGGGTAGTGGAAATTGTTAAATTTAATAAAGCCTTTAACTAGCGGGTCTGGCTTATCTATTTGACGAGGGCTTCTGGCATCATGTGATAAGCTTATACAGAAAAGTTGGTTTTGTAAGGTAAAGCAGGGTGAATGAAGCACGAGTTTAAAGCTGTGTATAAGCTTTGTGATATCTCATATAAATGCGGTATTTAGATGGAGTTATCAGCCAGATGTGAGGCGGTTTTTGATATTAAGGCCTCATAACCCCGTTTGGTAGTGAAGAATGGCGGGTTAATGTTGATATTGTTTAGTCAATTTTCGTTACTCGTATTCGTTTTGACGGTGTATGGCCGGCAGTTAACTTCATTGCCTTAACGGATAAATGGAAATTTTTCAGGTCATCCAAAATGTGATAGCTCAATGCTATGCGAGAAATGGTCTTAGTGTGCAGAAAATTCTTAATTCTTATAGGCCTTAAAGCTAGATCAAAGCTTTTGCTTTGAATGTTGGTTTTTTCGATGTGGTTCGACATTCCTCTTCAATAGATTCGTGATTTTGTATCGTAAGGGATTGGCACGCCTGCGAAAGAGAATTTGGAGTCGTCTACCCGTTCCTTAAGAAAAGCCTCGATCTTCCTGCCATGTAGGATCAGTCTGAACCGGTCGGCATCATTACGCCAATCTGCAATGAGCCAACTCGCCTCGATTATTCGGGGTAACAGAAGAGCGGGGCCTTATAGTCAGTCATCAGTCCTTCTGACAGTAACGGACAATTAGTTTTGCCTGTCTCATCACAGTCCACATGCCGTTTGGAGTTCAAGCTGCATTTTCTACAGTCAGTATCGCGGTGACCATCTCGGTTCTAAAAGACTTGCAGCAGTGCAATACGCCTTGAGATGTATTACATCGACCATAATGTGTTAAGGTCTTGGGCCTTACCGGATGGGGACGGAAAGCATGCGATCGAATACGCCGAATCCTCTCCAGCAGATAAAGCGATCAAAGAGCGATTTATTCATACCAACTGACAGGAACATCTTTCCATTGCAAAACTTGTTTGGTGACTTAGACAATTCACAGATGACGCTTCGGTCATTGGCACACGCTACCCCGTGAAACCACCATGGCAAATAGGTCGATATGCCTGCTTTCAGATACACACAGTAAAAAAAACATTCACTGGTCGATCTAGCGTAAAACCAATGAATGATCATTCAATCATAGAGGTAATCCAAAAATTTAATAGGAGCTGGTCACAGGCCTCCCTATGGTGCCCATTAATCACAACATTCAGACTGTCTTCTATTGCTGGAGATGGTGGATAATGACAAATATGGTCTGAACCAATGTCACCTAATCTTGCCGCAGGTAACCCCATGCCCTCCTCTCATCCTGAGCTATCTCTTGCATGAAGATTGATAACGTACCGCATAAGGGCCATGATACTTGTCGGCTTCTGCTGGTTCAATCATCGGCACTTCCTTGCCTTTTGCTGGTGCACCAGCACCGGTGTTGATATTTACGCCGGTGCCTTCAACAATGATCCCGCTATCATCAATGCGGATAAAATTGCCTCCAACATTTTATGAAAAGACTGAACCTGCACGCAGAACAATCTCATCCCCTTGCACCGACAAATATTGTTCCAGGTGCCTTATATTGTTGGTGCTCTTCACTTTCCATGTGGATATTGCGCTCAACGCGTTTGGTCCAATTGCCTTTCGTTACATCAGCTTGCTCACCATGAATGATCGACGTTTCATCGCACTGTTTTTCTAAAAGACAATAAGTCCGGTTTTTACAGTCGGATAACGCATCGAAGCTTATCACGGTTGCTATTGGAGATCAGGAAAAATCAATTCACCGTTATATACCAACAACCAAGAGACAAATTTTTCTGGCGCTTCACTTCCTGATTGCTCTTGCTAATTCCTTCAAAAACAACGGTCGTCTAATTCAATTTCATAGCTCATCAAATCATGCAGTTTTTTGACCGCACTACGCAAAAATAACGTGTTGAAACCTATGAAAATGTGTATTTCAGTATTGCGTTTTTAGCCTGTTAAAGCAGCAGAACAAACTATTGCGCCCCAACAAAAACGAGCGTCATTCGTACTGTTTTTGTTGTAAAAAACAACTTTCCGGCATAAGCTTACCATATACGCTATAAACTATTTTCCGTTATAGACGACAATCTCCGCCTGTTAAACGCTTTTTAAATCACACATTTGCAGTTACTCCGATGGCGCCCAATACGGAGCATTATAAATAAACTCTATGCCATCTTGATGGCATATCTGTTTTGTTTCTCGCCGAATTTCGTTAAACGGCCAAGGCCCGTCACTTCGAGGCTCTTTTTGATTATCATATCGAAATATTGAATGATCACCATTTTTTTTATTAAAATCCAAAAATAGTTCGACAACGCTATTTCGCGGAACGATATCGCCTATCTGTTCCCGAATTGTAATTACAATATATTCTTTATTACAAAAATCAGTCGTTTTTTGCGCATCGATGATATCTATTTTCTCCAGTCCGCTCGTTCCTAAATATTTTATTTTTTTTACTTTTTTATTATATTTAACATCTATAAAAAATACGTTCTTATCTTTGTTGTCGTCTATATTCTCGCTATGATAATGTAATTTCGCCTCTATACTATCATTCACTCCCCTTGCTTTAAATAAAATTTTAAACACAATATCATTTGCATCAGCATGATAATCAGTTGTCTCATAAATTATTACATCATAAAATCCTTTGTTACTTTTTGCTACATTTTTGGCAGTACATACGAAAAAGGGGAAACACATGAAAAATGTAATAAATATTAATCTGATTCTCATCATGAGGAAATCCTAACCTATTAATATCCACTCTTCTAAAATGGTAATGATAAAATAACGTGATATTTAATTTCGTTCGTGCATTATTTATAAATATACAAAAATATAAATTCAACGAAAATTATGTTAAATATTTTATTAGTTACGCAACATATTTAAAAAACAATTTGGTGGATATCACAATTAAAAAGAATAAAATTGAAGGAATTTTCTTCATTGCCTTTTTCGGGAAGGTTTGCACATGCTATTCAACTCTAAATCGCAAGATAAAAAGGATTTTGTAAACCATCCAGCTTCAGTCGCTGTTGCCCCTCATCATACAAGATCGGCTCTATGGTTTTGGCGGAGAAGTCGTTGTTCGGGCGCAGTAAAAAGAGATAAAGTTGAAAATTGATGATGTTGGCTTTTTTTGTGATGCCGATAAAATTTGCGATGAACATTATGGACGATATGTCGGAAATATTTTGGCTGTAAGGGTTGAGCATCCTCACAACCTTGCTTAAGACGGTTTTGGTATCGGCAATATTGTGGACAAGAAGCAATACGCAAATCGGCAATAACCCATATCGAGTTGATTAATAGCATTTGTGTGACGACCCTGATAATGCAGGCGATAAAGCATATGAGCGAATACAGTATTGACGAAGGATGATGGCATGATCATTGTCGCGATTTGTCACAACTCCGCTTTATTCGGCACGGTAAATATTACTAACCTTTTACTGTGCATCTTGTTCATTGGTGGCAAGGACTTTAATGTCTTTCAACACGGGCAAATCACCATATTTTGAAACTTCAATATCATTCCGGCTCGGACGGCGGAAAGAATTTTTTAAAGGCCCAATTTGTGATTGCTTCGATAAAAGTGCATCCATTGCAAGTTTTGCGCTCTCCCCGCTTGGTCCTCTTTTACCAAGCCTGCATAGTCAGGTGTAATAAAAGTACCGTCATCAGGATAAATTAGTTTTATTTGTTTTTGACCGACATCGACATAAGAATAGGATAAGCATTTGCTTCAAAAGCCAATTCAATAGCATATTCGCCCATGGAAACATCATTTTGCACGGAAGATGACGCACTAATAACAATATTATCGGCTAATTGCTTAAACTCGTCCGGAGTTAGCATTTTCGATAATCTCCATAAAATAGTATAACCAGTGGAGCTATTGGCAAGGTCCGTAACGACGATTTTGCCCTTTCAGGAAGGATCAAGTAAACCCTTCCAATTTTTAGGAGCAGGCATATTGCCAAGTTGATCTTCATTTATCATTATAACGACAACACGCACATTTGCGGTAATAAACACATCACTGGTATAACGAATATTATCAGATATTACATCAAGGACAGAGATTTATACGCTTGAAAGGATTTTTCAAAATAAATTAAAGTATTATAACTGGAAATCCAAAAAATGTCGGCTTGAACAATGCTTTCGTTGACATGAATGTGGCGTATTAATACTCCACTACCACCTGTGATCGAATTGACTTTTATATGAGACATTTCTTTTTCTGTCGTCTTTGAAACGAATGCAATAGATTGCTCAGGATTAGATCTATAAATTGTCACATGTTTTTCTTGGCTCATTGCTGATGGACTGGCAAATAAACCAAAGAAAATTGCAGTTAAAACTATTTTTATTTTTCATTGTTCTCCACCAAATTTGATGGTTCCATTTATATGATAGCTTTTATCAAAGCCGGAAGTTATTTCGCTGCAAAAATATCAACTTTGAAAATTTTTGTGGCAATGACTAAGGGAATTAAAATAATTGCAATGTGAACAAGGCCATAGGCAGACGCATGAGCCATTAAATTACTACCAATAAGCCGAAATAGCTGAATAGTAAGCGTCTCTTGCCCTCAAGAATAAACAAGGATAGCAGCACTTAATTCAGCAATGCTTGGTGTCCAGATTAAAATCGCTGCCGAAGCATTTGCTGGTGCCATCATTGGTAATACAACTTTGTAAAATGTCTTAAAGGGTGGAGCACCTAGGCTAATGGATGCTTCCTCTATAGAGTTCGAAATATTATGTAGGGTCGCTCGCGTGTTACGCCTACCGACAGGAAGACGGCGGACTAAGAGTGCTAGCGCCATAATTGCCGCAGTTCCCGTGAGAGGTAACCATCCGCTATTAGATGAAACGACAAGTGCAATACCAAGTACTGTTCCGGTTAAAGCCGGAGGTACAAAGGCAATATAATCAAGCCATGGCGTAGAAAAATTTCTTTTCTTGACAATGACGTAACTTACAATTGCACCGAACGAGATACCGATGAGTGTTGCCATACCAGCATAACATATTGAATTTATGAGCGGTTGTGACGCAGTTACTAAGACCCGTTCAATATTTGCAAATGTTCATTCTCCCCAGCGTAAAGCCGGACCACGTGAGACAGTAAAGACACCGACGCATAGAACGATAAGTGGTAAGAATGAAAGAATAACAACAAGACTGGCAATAAATCCGATAATGATACCGGCTCGACCTTTCATCCTTCTTGGGCAGAGCCACGTCCCTAGTTAATTTGGTAGCGTCCATGCGTTACTATCGAGCGGTTTGCAAAATTACGCTCATAATCATAACAACCGAAACCGATGCAAAAGTACTTTGCATTACGGGATAACTTCCGCCTTCGGAAACGGACGTCTGATATGTTGCAACCGATAATAAAGGTAATTTATTGGATAAGATCGTTGAAACAGCAAAATTGCAGACAACCATGGTGAATACGAATAGGGCACTTGTAAGGATTTGCCGGCATAATCACCCGCAGCATCACTTTGAACCGTGATTTAACTGGCGAAGTTCCAAGACTTTGTGCAGCTTCTTCAAGTTACACATCAAAGTGACTTATAGATGTGACCGTGCCGATATAGCCATAATTATAGTAAATAAATGTTAAAACCATAATAAGTCTGAACAAACCATAAAAACGCGGCAATATAATACCAACGTCTTTTAATAAACAGGTTATAATACCATTATTTCTGATTATAATTAACCACATATGTTCTGTTATTAGTTCGGTAATGACTAATGTGATGAGCGGTAAAAGTTCTAAAATAGCCTTTCCATTAAAACTGTAACGGGCGGTTACATAAGCAAGCGGGACACCAATAAGACAACTTGTAAAATTAACGATTGTTGCGAGGATTAATGTATTGCCGAAAGCTGCGATCCCTTAATTATTATGTAATAATTGGACCCAGCCATTTTGGCCATCACTGCCAAAACTCGCGGTTAAAATATTAAGCAATGGATAATGTATAAAAATTATTGAAACGACAAGTGCAGCTAGACTTAACCATGGCCAAGGACTACGAAAATCTATTTGTCTCATGATGCTACCAACAGAGTTTTAAGTGGATCAATAGCAAGCGCAATATCTTGGCCAATGGGGAAACGATCATGGTTATCACCAGAGGCTCCAACATTGATAATGAAATTGTCGGATAGAGGGACACGATAATGCGTTGTTGCACCCTGATATTGCTTTTTTACAATTTTAGCAGGAAAGCATTGTTATTATCGTCTTTATTGGTTACCAGCTTCAACTCTTCCGGCCGCATGATAAGACCGCCCTTTTGCTGGCTCGCTTCAAGGGGGGGCTGCGGGCACGAATTGTTAAATTATGCACGTTTATTTGGGCAAATCCGTCCTCGTATATATTTTGGATAGTTGCAGCTATCATGTTGGCAGCGCCAATAAAGTCTGCAACATAAGCGGTACGTGGCTTGCTATAAATATCTTGCGGTGTACCAAGTTACTCTACTGCATCATGATTGATAACGCTGATCGGACATGGACAAAGCTTCTTTCTGGTCATGTATCGCAAATACAGTCGTAATATAGGCTTCTCGCTGGAGATCCGAAATTCTTTCGCAAATTTTTATACGCAATTTTGTTTCAAGATTTGAAGAAGGCTCATCCATGAGCAATACTTGTGGCTTGATAACTATCATCAGGCTTCAAGGTTGTTTTATTAACCGGCGAATTCAAACAGAACCCGATGGAAACCTTCGGCTCATCTACAATTATTGAAATCTACCGTTATATGGCCGATTTAGCTATTTTGACGCCATGGAGTATTGATGCAGTTTGTGGAGCAAGCGATTATTATTCCGATGCTGCGATATCACCAGAGCAATGTCGCAAGATGCCAAGCAAACCATCATCATTGCTGATTACACAAAAATAGGTGCGACTTCACAAACGAAGTTTTGTGGAGACGAGAAAATCGATCATCTTGTCACAGATTCGAAAGCTCTTTCGAAACCTCCAGTTAGGCATTACAAAAGGCTATTAAATCGACTATTATTGCTCAATAAGGATTTTTTCGAGAAAAACGGGATAACTATGTACTAGTTAATATAATAAATAGATATTAAATCTATTGATATTGGAATTATATAGTAATAAAAAATATTTCAAATTTAAATAAAATTTAATTGTGCTTTATGAAATAAAAATAAATTAAGACGAGAGCAAGGAATAACAATAATATCCATTATAGAAATAAGACCTTTTTGGTGAGTATGAAAGTGGTTGAAGAAAAGGTTAAATTCAATTCTTCAACCATTATGGGATTGAGAAGTACCGCTACAAGCTTCAATTAAAACAGGAAAAACACGCCGATACAGACAAGTGTCATAGCGCCCCAAACACCTGTCCATGATGTTGCGTGTAATATCCACGGTATAATTGTCGGGGTTGCGAACAATATAAAGAAGGTTGCGGTATTTGCCATTGCCATAGCGGTTGCAACGCTTTTCGGACCTGCCATTGTTGCCAATT
>CAMLLT010000002.1 GCA_946480935.1 uncultured Bartonella sp.
GACCAGCAAGGATAAGAAAGTGCTGCGTGAGGGGTGGTATTGGAGCTTAGACGGTGAAGTTTTTGAGATTGCTGATGGCGCATTCAAAACACCTGATGATGCAGTGAATTTTTTAAACGCAAATAAAGGCTTCAAAAAACGTTCTATCTATTTGATGTACGGAAAAGAGATTGATCTAAAAATAGCAGATTATCTCGGTAATATTGTTGATCTGGTTAATATTCAATTGGATGATGATGCTGGAGTTAATCGCTTTGGTTTTCGCTGCTCATTCAATGAAGAACAGTCTTTAGATGAGGCGGTAAAGGCTGTAGCCGAAAAATGGCAAAAAGATAATAATATCAAAGCATTTTTCGTAAAATTTGCTTCGGATACAAAACGTAAAATCCAATTAAATGAGACGGCAGAATGAGCTAACACAGCGTTTTAATGCAAAGGAATGGAGTCTTATATGGAAATTCTCGAACATTATGCAGGATATGTTATCAAAGCTGAACCACAAAAACGTCGGATGAACCCCCGTAAATTCGATAAAGTTTTTAAGTTTATCGGATTTAGCGAAAAATCGTTTGAACGGCCTGATAATCCTAAGCAGGCATTAACCGGTGATGCGGTTGTTGATACAGCCAATTTCTTCGTACGGGATTTCTTGTATGTTCGAGAGGTTGATCGCTTTCTGGCGACGGCATGGATACACGATAACTTGATTTCTTATCCAGTTTATCGGTTAGGAAATAAACACATTGGCGAACGTTATTGTGTGCCGGATAATCGTGAAACGTTTACCGACGGTGAGCTATTCGGGGTACTGTGTGCTAAGAAGTCGTATATCGCCGAATTGGTTAAAAATAGTGAAACACCATTTGAAGTTTTTAACGGTTCGGATGACGTTTCAATGCCGCGTTTTTTAACGCTAGGTGCTTATGCGGATTATGTGGCAAAATGGTTTGGCGATTATCTTAATTTTAATATTGTCAAGCTTACTTGCAGTGACGAAAAAACGGGTGACTTGATTTTAAGCTATGACAACATTGGAAGATCGAATGCCGATAGGTTTCTTGCTATAATTTATGATGCAATTGATATGATATTTGAAGAGGAAGTTTATAATGTCTAAAGTTTATGAATCTGAAATTAACTGGAATATTAATAGTGAAGATGAAGAGCTTGTTTCCAAGATACTGGATAGAGCGGAAGCCAGAGGTTTTATTAAGGGTAAGAAAGATCGTGAGTCCAGCGATATGGATATTGTGGCAACGCATCTGAATAATTACAAGCTTGACTTGAAAAAGTGGCTTGGTTTTGATGATTTCAACTTCGATCATGATTTCAAAGGTATTAGGTTTTATATGAACCGCCGTACGGGGAAACTCGAAAGACATTTCATTCCTCGTTGCGCAGCTCATGATTGAAAGGTTGCTAAGCCATAATTTTAAATAGGAGTCTTAAAATGAATCTGTTTATTTATCCGAAAGCACCAGATTTTGGCATACCAACCATTTGCCAAAAATATGCAGGCATTTTCGGCTTGCCTTCAAACACTGCGGATTTTCATGCATACGAGATGGCAGTGTTCAAGATGTTTGTCGAGAACCATTATTTGCCGTCGGTTGAAATCGTTTTGAAGGAATATCTCTCACATGTAAAAGAGCTGGAGTCTATTGATAAGATAGATAAGCTTTTTGAGTTGGCAGAAATCAAAACGATTGATGAAGATCGCCCTGATACGCTTGTCAATAAATCCATTTATGTGACGTATGCGCCTGAATTTTTAAAACTTGTAAGCCAGATCAATGACATAGACAAAAATGAATCAAAGGAACGGTTCAAACAAGTTTTAGAATGGAACGCCAGTTTTTATAGCCACAATGCTCTTACAGAAGCCTTTCCGGAGGATGATGCGTATGTTAGCATCATGAGTATGTTTAAACCTATTCATCTAGCACCTGATTTCTTGCTGTATATGGCTATGACGCTTGTTAAAGACCGGATGACGGAATTGGCAATATCACCCCAAAAGGCAGCAGATGAATTTTGGGTAAACCCGATTAATGCAGCCAATCTTACAGAATACAAGCAACGGTATGAAGCTGTATTGCGGGAAGCCAAACCAAAGAACCCGAATGAAATCAATTGAGGAGTCTTAAAATGAGTGCTTTTGTTTATTCGAAAATTCCAAACGCGTTTGTCAAAGATATTTGTAAGATGCATTCAGATATATTCAACCTTGATGAAAATGACGATCGCTTTCATAAATATGAAAAAGCTGTATTTAGAATTTTTGTTGAAAATTATTATCTTCCAGAGATCAATGACGTTTTGAAAACTTATTTACCGCTCAATGAACTTTTGAAACCTCTCGAACATATCAAAGAGCTTTTTGAATTTACAGAGGCTAGATCATTAGATGATAAGCATCCGGATGACCTTGATAAATTTGTGACTTTTGTAAATTACAATTCTGAATTTATGAGATACGTCAGATTGATAAATGATCTCAATAGAAACAAATACAGAAGCGCGATTAAAAAACAGAGCGGTTTCGTTAAAGAGGCTTTAGGTTTGCCGCTATGCGATCATGAAGGCTATGCGGACGACGCGATTGATATTCTTGCTATGTTTCAAGCTATTGAGTTACCGGCCGATTTGCCTATCAGGATAGCAATGGTTAATCTTGTCATGCTATTTAATGGTTTGACCACCGATCAGCTCGTTAATGATTTTTGGTTAAAACCTGCTGCAAAAGCTAACATACCTCATTATCGGGAAAAATATGCATTTGCCAAGGATATCCTGTCTAAATCAATTAAATCGTTTGCAATCAATTAAGGATTATAAAAATGAATATGATTAGCCAGATTGGTATAGGTTTGATAATCGCGGCCGTGGCTACAATAGTATCCACGCAAGTCCCCGATCAGATGAGCTTCGGGATATTGTTTCTCACGGGTTCAATCGCTCTGATATACGCTTTGTATTCGTTTGCGTCGATAGATCGCTTTCTCATTCGCTATGACACCACTAGAGCACAAGTCAGTCGAGAAATTAAAAGCTGGCGAAAACAACTGATTATTGAATATATTTTTGTTCTTGCAGGTTTTGTCATGGTAGCGTCTGGCACATATACCTTCATACAATATGTAGTATTATTCTTGCTAATCACATACAACATAATCTGCTTAATGGCTGCAAATCGGGCGAATTACATAGATGAACAATATTGCAGAAGCCCGTTTGAATAGATTGACAATGTATAAAAAATTTTACAATGTAAATCTATGGAATCAAAAACGGTGCTAGCATGGTAATGGTTGATATTTTACACGCGTTTGCGTTTATCGGGTTTATGGCTGGGGCAGCTGTTGCTGGCTGGAATGAAAATTACTGGATGCTGCTCGTTTTGGTTGTGGGCGCAGTTTTGCTTTTTTGGTGATCGAATATGATGCAAATTGTCTGGTGGGCATTATTAATCATTTATGACGTATACTTGCTCTATGCCTATGTTCGGTTCTCAAGTGCTGGTCCAGTGCGGGGCGGTAAAGAGCTTGATATTTACATTCTGGCGGGATTGATCGCTGTCTATTTGGCACTCGTTGCAGTGTTCATCATTAAACCTTAAGGGGCTGGTTTATGGCAGGGTTTTTCTTTGGTGTATTGATAATTGCAACTGCACTTTGCATTAATATAATATTACGCCTTCCATTCAATACTAGGGAAGATTTTGTAGTGTTTGCGGTCTGTCTGGTTCTTGGGGTTGTATTTTTCATTAGTGCCATGATGATTGGAACAGATTGTAGGCATACATCTCCTAAAGCTAACGAGTTTATAGCATCACAAACCGATAAACGCGTTATCCAGTGTATATTACAGTCTGCAACGATTACATGTTCGTTACCTCAATCAAACATTCAAGGGGAAATAAAATGATTGTAGATGTTTATAAAACCCAACTCTCAAGCTTGCTAAAGTTTCTTCAAGTGACGACAAATGACTCATATGCAGTTATGGCACGAAAGCTGAATGTGGATGTGGGTTCTCTTTTGTTGTTTATGAAAGGCCTTGCGGTTCCGACAGCCGGATTTTATGATAAGCTTTTGCGCGGTTATAAGATGTCTCCGGAAGACGTTAAACTCGTGCATTCTTTGCAACGCGATCTAAAGGATGCGTAAAATGTCATATGCCAATGGTATAGCCAAAATTGATAAGTTGACCTTGCCAGCTCTCAAATATCATTACAAGAACCTCAAAGAAACATGCGGGTTCTCGTTCGAGAAGTCGTTCGCCATGCAGTTTGCAGAAGAGCTTGCCGCAGAAAAAGGCAACTGCCACCAGTGCAAACGCCAATTTTATATTGCATATATTAGAAATTGGGTTAGCTTCTATTGGAAGCTGTCAAAAGCTGAACGCCCGAAAATGTCGGATTTGACATTGAAAACGCTTCATGAGCTTGGTTATGACCAACCCCGATTTTTGTGAGATATGACATGCAACTTGAATTTACCAAAGAAAACGACGTTTCAACAGCTGTATTCAATCCGGAAAACGGCATTCTCGTGCGATATGAGATACGCGTTGACAAGAAATGCAAGGTAACACGAATTGAGCCGAAAGAGCATCCTGCCCTTGAGCACCAGACGGCGGTAGCAGCGGAAGCCGGAATTGAGTTGCCACCTGCATATGAGGTTGAAACGCTCGATACAGATGGTTACTTCGTCGATCGTTATGAATGTAATGCCACGGTTCGAATACCGTTGACTCTTACCGGCTTCGATACGTATGAGGAAGCAGTTGAGGTTGCCAACAAGGATATTGCGGGCATGTACCCAAGGTTCTTCACAAATGAGTGATAAGATATTAAACGGAACGATAACTGGGTTCGCTCAAATTTATGTTTCACCAAGCAATCGTGATTTTGAGAAATTGGTGGAAGAAGGGGCAGCACCCATAACGCCTAGTGCGTTTTCTGAACCGCAATATCCAACTGGGCGATTGGCAACGTTTATTATTTCTATGGAAAAGAACCCTTATAACACCACGATAAACGTTAATAGCGGGTTTACAGATGAACAGCGTGTTGATTTTTGGAATAGGCGCAAAGATCTGGTTGGCAAGTCAATCAAATTTACTTTGGATAAAGAATTAAACGGTGTGTTTGTTTCGATATGACATGGTTTGATCTGTTCAATTGGTTTGGGTTTTTTACGGCAGGTTATGCTGCAAAGAGTAGCTTAGTTGCAATAAAGCGAAAGATCAGATTTGCAGGTAAATATAAAGAGTTTATGGCACAAACACCGGAAGAGAATTTTCATTATATTAAACGGTTAATGAACGAGAATAGATCTCTTCGTGAACAGTTGAAAGTGCGAGACAATGGAAGAGAAGGTTGAAGCCGACAAGGCAATCTGGATAGCGGCTGATAAGGTTGTTCTGGTCAATGACAAAGAATACCTTGTCGAGTTTATTGACAAGCCAGAACTGCATTATGTCGGTAGGTGGTACGATCGGTGGCATAAATTTCACACTCGTTGCATCGGGTTCTTTCCTGATTTTCCGGAAGAAATGTCAAACATTAAAGTAAGGGCTGTGTGATGGCAAATGATGATGATTACTATACAGAGACCTATGAGATAGATTTTACGGACGCATTTAAAGAGGCTGTAAAAAAGGCGCGGGAAGATCTAAAGCGCGAAAAGTTGAGTAAAGAGGTTGGCGGTTCACATTACCGGCATTATAAAGATTATCAGCCGATCGAATTTATCGTTGATCGTGGTTATAGCTTCATTGAAGGTAATATTTTCAAATATCTAACCCGTTATAAATTCAAAAACGGTGTTGAAGATCTCGAAAAAGCTAAGCAGTACTGCGAGTTTTGGGAACAGTTTTATAAGAAACCAAAGCTTTCCGAGACTGTGACGATCTTTGATTTCTTGGGCAAAAACAATATTGACGACACAGATCTCTGTGAGCTTCTGGTTACATTTGACGACGCACTTACATGTTCGGATAAGCTTCTTGGGCTTTCCAATCTCATGCTGAAAATTGAAAAAGCTATTGAAAGGATAAAATAAATGGAAGACGCAGTTGTTCATAAGTTATACGAACCTAAGCCCGTAAAGCTGAAACAAGTGGGTGCAGAAGATATGCTGCGTTCATTTATTGAACGCATTGAGTCTGTTCAGGCCGAAAGAGATGATCTGGGCGAGGATATTAAAGCCATTCTGAAAGAAGCTACAGCTAAAGGTTTTAATGCCAAAGCCATACGCACCATTCTTAAACTTCGTAAAATTGAAGAAACCGAACGGAAAGCACAAGAAGCTGTCGTTGACGAGTATATGTACCTGCTCGGCATGGAATAATACCTGAACGCCACGTCTTATAACATGAAAGGTTGAATTATGTTAGCTAGGCTTTTTAATGGTGATCGTTATTCGTGCTTTATGATATGTGATGAAGCTACGGGGAAACGACTTCGCAGAACCCCTTTACGCGATACTGTCAAAGAATCTGTCGTTGATTTGAAAAATTCCACATATGTTGAATACAGCTCGGTGTTTGACCATTTTTCATTAGACGCTTATTTGAAAATTGAAGAATCTAAAAATGATCGGGAATTTATATTCTCTTTCAATTATGACGGCATGGATATTTTCGTGGGTTCTATTTTTGCGGATAACCTTGGGAATGCGTTGAGTTTCGTTGCTGATATGTTACCGGAAAATTATCGCGATTATTGTTATGTTAAGTTATCCGAGACTGGCGAGGAAAAGGCCAAGTCTATTGCCAAAGAACGAGTGTCTATTTCTAGGCTTTCATATGAGCAGATTTATCAAGGTATAAAGAAATGTATGATTAAAAATAGGCGCATGTTTATTGAAGATCACGCTTATTCACATATGAGATTAGGCTGCTCTGTTGAGCCAAGTGATTTCATAGAAGGGCTTCAATGTAAATATCCCGATAAGTGGGTGAGAACCTTTGAAGATAGAGAGCATAAGGGTTCTTATGGCTTTAAAGCTTTTAATTTTGATTATTGTGAAACTAGAACCGGATTTTGCGATCACCACGCAGCATTGAGTGCTGGTGAAGCTTTTAACGGGCATGACGTTGATTTACTTTGAAAGGTTAAATTATGCTGGCTAGGCTTTTTGAAGAAGATGATGGCTTTCGGTTTATTGTTTGTAACGATACCACCGGTGAACGAATTAAGATGACTGCAAAGAACACACTGATTGAGGATGTGTTTAAGGCGTTGCAAAATTCTGAATTTGTTCCTTATGATTTATTATCCATAAGGCTAGACGGTTCAGAACCAGATGAGCCTGCCATGCCACTTCGTATAAAAATCAATAATATCAAGGATAAGCATGTTTATAACTACACTTTCGGGTTCGACGATTTAGATATTTATGATTACGATATTGACGCTGATGATTTGGGTCATGCATTAGAAATAGTCTCGCATATTTTTCCTATAAATTATAATAACTATGAAGATGATTACTATATCGACTTATCGTTAGATGGTTATTCAAAGTTTAATGGGCTTGTTGCTAAACTTTGTAAAAATTTTGATCGCCCTTGGTTAAAGACATATTTTGAAATGAGAGATGCAGTGCTTGATTTTAAAAAAAGCGGCGTAAAAGATTTACCTTATTCTGAATTTGCAATATTATTTGACGATTCAGATTTTATAAAAGGCCTCCAATATAAAGGTTCTGATAAGTGGGTGAGAACCCGTGAAACTCAAGAGGATAGCGGGACTTATGAGTATACCGCTATTAATTTTGATTTTAATGAAACCCGATACGGCTTCAAAAGCCAGTATGCTGCGTTGGCTGCTGGTAAAAAATTTAACGGCTATGATACGGCCGAGACAAGCTCAATAAAAGTGCCGTTGACATTGTAAAATTTTTTATACATTATGTGAGTGTAAATTAACTGGGAGTCTTTAAAATGGAAACTGAATCTAAAAGACTGATGTTGGATGGTGTGCCAGTCACAACTGAAATGACTGGCTATATCATGGTTGATAATGATGAATCGTATTTGTTTGAAAATGGACTAGACCGATACCAAAGCATTGTTCATTTGTTATTTTTAAATCCAATATCGGTATTTCGTGGGCAACAAAGTTTCAATATCGGTGAGGGCGAATATTCATATAGAATTGTAGATGAAAAGGGTAAACTACCTCATTTTTATAAAGTTGTAACAAATGAGAATTTTCATAATCTTTATACGCCGAATAGTGGTAGACGCATTGTTGCATATCAGATGAAAAGCATCCGAGAGATTTCACTTAAGCAACTTATTAGAGAACAAGTTGCTTATCTTATAAAAATCAGTCGAAAACGTAAAGATGCGCGATCAAAATCTCTATTGGAAAATGGTGTTGCGTGGTTCAGCTCAGCAGAAGATGATTTGGTAAAAGGTATTGGTAGAGAGCGTTATGTTAATAGGCTTGATATTAGGCTAATGGGTGATTGTACGAATGTCGCCACGAACGTGTACGGGACTCAATATTCAAATAGCGGCGACGGCGGCATATTTGCGTCAACTGCATTAAGTTTGGCCGCGGCATCCGTTGGTTCAGGTAGTATTATAGCCGCAACTGGCGACGACGCAGAAATAACTGCGTCTGGTGGGGCTTCACTCGTTATTGCTACGGGCAAAAATGCACGTATTGCAAGCACTTGTAGAAACTCAACAGTACTTTCGACTGGTGCAGAAAGCGAGATAATTGCGACAGATGAATGGACGCAAATTATCTCAACCGGAAACAATTCAACTATCACTTCAACTGCTAACGCAGCGGCTATAACTTCGACGGGTGATAACGCCAAAATTATAGTGCAAGGTTCTACAATTTATAATGAATGTTGGTATTGCCATATAACTGGAAAAAACAGTGTGCTCACAATATTTGGGGAAGGCCATTATTTCAAAGCCTCTGCTGGCACAAAAATTAATTATATATGGCAGTATGAAGATTATATCGAGACTGCATCTTACGAGGTTGGCACGGATGATTTAAAAGCTGATACTTTATATTGTTCCAGCGATAATTGTAGCTTCGAGGAATGTGATGATGAATTTGGGGAAAATCATATTAAATGGACTATACCAAGAGCAGAAGTATATGCGAGATCTCCTGATCGGAACCGTTTTTGAAAGATTAGATTATGAAGAACGTATTTGAATACACAACGCCATGCAAAGACAGAGATGATGAAGCTGTTCTTCACTTTGGACCGAACCCTGATAATACAACGTATTATTTGCCATTTGAGAACGAGTTTTATCTGCATTGGGCTGTGGCTTACACGGAAGATAAGATCTACAAAGATTCCCCTATTAGATGGGCTAAACATTCACTTTTTGTGAAAGATGCTGTTGAGAGATATAATAAGAAATTAATCGACGCGTTTTCGTTCGTATTTTGTCACCAATTCAAAAATATTATATTTCAGCCCCGTATGAATGATGACGGGCGAGTTTTAGTATTATTCGATAAAAAATTTTTAGAATACGTCTCTGAAAATCCATACGAATTTTATAAAGACAAAATATGGTATTATGGTTGTTTGCGTATGCTACATGAAGTATTTGACGATATGCTTATCGGCGAATTTCCACGAGTAAGGGCTGAAAATGAAAAGTGTTTTTGAATATTTTACGTCTTACGGCGATAACCCAAAGCAAATGATCTTTCATACGGAAGTCAATGTAAATCAAACGGATTATTTGCTACCTTTTGAAAACCTTTACTGGCAATACTACGGTGCGTCGAGAGCCATTGACTACACATCGCGGGGCACTTTTCGTTGGGAAAAGCTTAAAAAATTTGTAGAAGACGGCGTTGCCGCATGTGATGCTTTGCTAGCGGCTAGTCTCTCGTCACAGTTTGCCACCAAATTCACGCACGTTATGACAAATCCGCGACAAATTGGTGGCAACCAGTTCTGGATTACCTATGACAAGAAATTTTTAACATTTGCAAGCAAGCGGGATAACGGCTATATTAATCGCGTCAAGATGTATACTTTGTTTTGCCTTGCAACCGAGGAAGCTCTTAAAGCGATTGTTGACGGTGCTTAATTTAAACCAGAAATGAATTCTAATAGTGACGGTCCAATATATCGGCCACAGATGAACCCCAAATTCGTCAAAGCCGTGCTAAAGAAACGAGAAGCTGCTAGGCTCCGTTTAGCGAACCGTCACCTTGATAAAGACATTCAGGCAGAGCATAAACCAGAACCAAGCGGCCATGCCGCTTTTGATCGTATTTGTAACCGAATTTGTAAGGTTTTTAAAGTCGATTTTAACGACATTAAATTCGGCCAGAACAATCAAACACACGATCAGAGGGTGATCTTTATCAGACAATGTATAATTTATTGGACTTTGCGGATGACGCATTATAGTGTCAACTCGGTTGTTCGATTAATGGGTGGCTGTGACCGGTCAACAATCACTTACGCCGCAGAAGCTTACCCGAAAAAACGACTGGTTATGCATAAACACTTACGTAAGATTTATTAAAAATGATTGAAACTTACTACGGGGACTGCATCCGAATATTATCACAGCTTCGTGATGCAGGGGTAAAAGCTCAAGCAGTAATCACGGACCCACCTTATTATTTGGATTCAATTGTAAAACGGTTTGGCAAGCCAGATGCCGCACGTGCGAAAGATGCTGCGTTCGATAGAATATCAAAACGCTTTGTCGGTAAAACATGGGATAGCAGTGAAGCTTATCAAATTGCCAATGATGTTGAATTTTGGAAGCTTGTCAAAGATGTTCTGGTTGCAGGCGCGTTTGTCTTGTCATTTGCTTCACCACGCACCGGCCATAGGCAGATCTGCGCGATTGAAGATGCAGGTTTTGAAGTCCACCCGTTTAATGCATGGGTATATGCATCCGGAATGCCTAAAGGTAAAAGCGCAGAGAAGATCACAGACAGCCCTTCTTTCAAAGGCCGCTTTTACGGCCAACAAGCTTTAAAGCCCTCTCTGGAACCCATATACATGGCACAGAAGCCTATTGAGGGCAGTTATCGGCATAACCTTCTCACACACGGCACTGGCTCATTCGGTATAGATGATTGCCGCTATAATGGTAAATGGCCGTCAAGCCTTATGCATGACGGTGTTGCAGCATTCGAGAACAAAGATCTCTTTGCTTGTGAACCATACGAGGATGCAGATCGTATCTTCTATAGTCCGAAAGCAAATAGATCTGATCGGGGTGGAACAGGCCATCCGACTGTGAAGCCAATTCACTTGCTTCAACGGCTGGTTCGTATGGTCACACGAAAAGGTGATACTGTGATTGATATGTTTGCTGGTTCAGGTACTACCGGCATCGCTTGTGCCCGTGAACAGCGTAACGCAATCCTGATCGAACGTGAACCCGATTACTACGATAAAATGGTCAAACGCCTATTTGATAGCGTTTAAAAATTTTACTATTTTTTCCCAATATGCCCATATATAATAGGTAAGCGTTGTAAATATGAAGCCTAAGATGCAGATGATACTTCTGCCTTTAAACTTAATATCGGCCAGAAATTGGATAGTGGGTTGAACAGTTTCGTTTATATAGGTAGAAAAATACGTAACCTTGTCTTCGAGTTTTTCGATAGATTTGGTCTGCGCGTCGATCTGTTGGCGTTGCTCGTCTATGTTCTTTTTTTGTTCGGCGATTTCTTTTTTAAGCTCGTCGATTAATTCCTTAACATCTTCAATCGCTTCATGCTGCTGGTTCTCGTTTGATTTCAAAGTCTCTTTGAGATTCTCGATTGACTCATGATGCTGCCGTTCGCTCGTCTGCATAAGCTCCTTAATCAGATCGACGACTTCATTCCCTGCCTTACTTCTAACCACGATTGCGCCACCCACAGTACTGTTCGCCCATCTTGTTATGAACGAACATCTGTTTCTTTTGTTCAGACGTGAAGGTCTGGTACTGGTTGGCCGTTGGTGTTATTGGCGAATTGGTTGCGCACCAAACATTACTGCTTGTCGTTCTTGTGCAGCCACTTACGATTGTAATCGTCAATATCAGTATCGCTAGTCCTGTTAGCTTCGTTTTCTTTGTCAATAAAGCTGCTTTTAAATTTTGCATCATCTTTGTCAACCTTGTCTCGGCCTTTCTTATAGCCAAGATCGTAAAGAAACTTGGCTATAAGAGAACATAGCAGGATAACTGCTTTTTCTGTGTTAGATCTCGATAGCGTGTAAACAATAACCACGCCCGCGATAATGAGCAGTACGAATGACCAGTTTTCGATAAGATCGCTCATGTGAGTGCCTTTGTTAGCTTGTTGCGACGATCATTTTTAACTTTGGCAACGATACGCCAAGCAAGTCCTGCAAAAATAAAGAAAACGCCCGCAACTGTTAAGAACATAAGCAGCCGATCAACATAGTCGTTTTGACCGGCGTACGGGATGAGGCTGGTTTTTGCTTCTGTGATTGTTTGTGACACAGCTGCAATACCAATACCACCGCCAGAAAGACCATCTGCGACGCCGACTGGGACTTTCGCTTTGGCATCGCTAACAAGAGCTTTCTTGCGCATTGAATCGTCAATTTCATAATTCCAGATAACCTTCGGTCCAACACGGCCTCTCGCAAGTGCTTGCCCGTTCAGAAGAACGTTTCTAACACGCTTCTGCCATCCCTTCTTGTATCGGTCCCACGTTTTCAAATTCTTCATGTAGGCCAAACGGATTGAACAGATCTTTTCGATTATGGCATCATGATCGAACGTTTCTTTCAAAGCGTTAATAGTGAGTGTAGATACAATCCCATCTATCTTTCCGGTGTATGCATCGCCTAAAGCTTCTTGTAACCACGAGACAGATCTCAACGGTCCAGAATTGACGGCTCCATCGAAAACAACAAAGGAAATTCCGGGCGGCAGCATGTTACCTTTAACGGCATCCCAATACTGTTCACGGTAGATTTCATCGCGTTCATTGTTCTCCATCGAGTAAACATCACGCTTTGGAAGCTTCTTACTTTTCCGATAGAAATCATATGTTCGTTGGGTAACGCCCTGATTGGTTTTGCCACCTGCATCATGGGGGTCGTTAATCTTGCCGCCTTCATAAGACAGCACAAGCTCTAGGGCTTGCTGGAAATCTTCTTGCATTGGTAAAGCCTCATGTCGTTAGAACCACGATTTCTGCTGGCTTGTCTGTTACAGAACGCGCCCATGCAGTTACTTTACCTTTCGTGAAACCTGCTACGGATAGAAATTTTGGTGAATTGGTTTGATTACCGATATTCACTGTTGGGGAACCGTCTGTCGGTTCAGCATTGCTATCGTTATAATGAACCTCAATCTCACACGAGTTTTTGAGTTGGATAGCAAAACCGGTTGCCCCTTGCATAATTTGTTGCCATTCCGAACCAATGGTGAATCCTTTTGTGTCTGCCATCTCACATTTCCTTTATTTTGAAGCCGTTTCCGATAATCAAGGTTTCACCGTCGCCAATGACTATATTTGTTAAACTACCCGACGCACTATCAGAAAGCAAGGCATCGGTGGTAAATTTAGGCATCTCGATATTCGCGTTGACATAATCAACTAGCTTTAATTCACCGCTTGCAACAAACGGCGGCATGGTAATCTGCCAATCGACTTTAACCGGTAAGCCGACAAGTCCCTTTACATTAAAGGCTGGAAGGTGACTATGGCCTTCAAATCGTTTGACATAATCGACATTTCCTTTGACATCCCACCGATTTGACAGTTTGTTCTCGCCATAAACTTGTGTCGGTATTCCAACAAGACCTTCTGAAACAAAAGCAGGCATTGTCGTGTTATGGTCAATGACGATCGGGACTTTGATATAAGAATCTGTTACGAATGCCGGCATCTTGACATCATAGTCAATAATGCGATCAAGCTTGATATAGCCGTCACTTTTAAAATGATTTGGAATAATCACATCGCCTGTTAGGTTACGGGCAATGAGGATTTCATATTCAGTTTTAGGTTTATCGCTATCCTCATTTTCAGCAATGCAATCCTTGTTTGCGATTGTGAAAGTCTGCATACGCGGGCCTTCGACAATTGCGCTTGGAACATTGATCTGGCCGTCACTTTTAAATTGAGCCATCGAGGAGTCGCCAACCAGCGCACGAGACACAATAACATCTGCGTCAAGTTTGAATGTTGGTGTCTTAACGTCTGCTGTTACATCTGTCGGAACGGCTCCAAGTGCATCGACAACAAATGCAGGTGTTGTGATCTCGGTGGCAATACCAATCGGGATGTTGACATTCGCGTTGACGTTCCAACGATTGGATAGAACAGAGCTACCTTCAAACTCGCGGCGATTGTCGAAAATAAACTCGGTATGGGTTTTAACAGCTGGGAGCGTTGTATTCGATTTCAGCTCATAATTCAGATAAACATTGCCATCCGTGACGAACGCGGGTAACTTTGTATCTGATTGAACCCATTGATATTTGAGAGCGTCGCCTTGTTTGACTTTAACAAAATCAGGGCTATCAAAAATATCGACATAGAGTGGTTGAACGTTGATCGTTATCGGCAGCTGCACTTCTTCCGGCTCGCTAATCTCAATGCTGATTGGCGAGAAAGGGATTTGTGCAACTACCGAGTTAGGTAAAGGAACCTTTAATGTTACAACGTCTTCAAACATTTTGAATCCCTTACGGTGTAAAGATCAAGAAGCCTCTGTTAGAGAAATTGATATTCATTGTCGTGTTGCTTTCGATAATGATCTCACTACCAAAATCAAACCACAACCAAGGCTCCATTGTCGTTTCATTGTAAACAACAGCTTTCGAGAATTTTAAATTACCACCCGCAATATCAACGCTCATATTATCGCCATTGATAATCACTGAGTCATTGCCGACTTTTTTGAAAGCAGCGTTCTCGATCTTTTTGCCGCCTACCGGCCATCCGAAACCACTAGCTTCGGCCGTTGTTTGGTTTGCGTTCTCGCCAGTAACATCTTTGATTGACTTATGCTCATGATGAAACTCTGCGTTTGAAGAAAGCAGACAGAATTTCAAATTTAAATCAATGTTCGGGTTATTGACGAGATAGGGAACGGTATTATCGTAAATGTAACCACTTACGGGCGGTTGTAGAATATGATCGCTTAAAACGCATATGTTTAGTCCGGCAACAACACGAGACATAATTTTCGTGTCTTCATTGAATGTGCCAGTTGTATCCATGCGGTAAGCTTTACGAGATGCTGCGTCAATAAGCAGGCTTCCGTCACCGTTAAATGCTGTTGCCCTATCTGAACCAAAGCCCGATAGCGTTTGGAACAATGTGAAGACATCGCCTTTTCTGCGATAAATAAGCGTGTCATAAGTATTGGCCGTTGAGCCATTTACAATAACGGCCAATGTGCGATTATCAGGGGATGCCTTAATATAAACGACACTTCTTGGGATGTCATTAATAATGCTAACTTCGGTAAATTTGTTATCAAGCAAACGATAGACACGTAACGCATTTGTTGTTCCAGTGTTCGCGGTAACAAAATAGCGTGAATCCGCCATCCATTCTAAACAGTCTGGCATTATGCCAAGCGATATGTAATCTTTCCCGTCAATAATATAGGCCTTATGATCTGATAGATTCGGTACGGTATCAATGGGGTAATCTTCATTATTAGTGTCGAATGTAACAATCCCCTTTGCAGAGGGGTTAAAGCTTGGATATGTAAAAAATCGCCCGTCTGGGGAAATGGAAAATATATTCCGAATCTTTTTGAAGTTATTGGCTATGGAACTGTCTAGAAATAAATCCAGCCGTGTATTTTTAAATAGAAGGTTCCCCTTTACATCGTTCCAAGTACCGGCATCTTTATTTACTGTTCCGTTTTCGTCATAGGTTATGACGAAAAACCTAGTCCAATAGGTACGCCCGTCATTGCTTGTCAGGTCACCGATATTATACCCTGCATCGTCAATACTTAAAATGCGTTTACGTTTTTTATCAAAGAACGCATAAAATGCTGAATCGGACGCGGATATTTTGTATGGCAGTCTTACATAAGTGATAGACTGCGCGCTTCTATTGCGAGTTGTGACTGTCATTCCATAATCAGAAGAGCTAGACGGGCCATACGCGGATTGCATTATGTCTAAAACAATATCATTGTTATAGCTCATAATATCATACATCTGTCTAGAACCATTTGATGAAAGCGCGTTTGTTGCAATTGGCATAAACACGCCGTCGATCAATTCATATGTTCTATAGGTGTGCCGATAGTACCAACGGGTCGTGTCAGTAAGCTCTTCAGACCATGTGATTAAAAGCGTGTTACCGTTCTGCATGTCATATCCTCACATATATAAAAGCTGTGGCTAGCTCATAGCCACAGCAAATGAATATTAATTAATATAAGCCGGATATGTCATCGTGTAGCTTACGATTGTAACGTCGATACCCATAATGATCGAGGTACTTGACACTTTAACATCGCCATTGCCTTCGGTGTTTGTCACAGTGCCTTGGCAAACTGCCTTGCCTGTTCCGTCAAGCATACGAAAGAATGATGCGGTTCCCGTTGCAGAAGCCTGAACCGGTGGAACATTGTTCAAAGCAATATAGCCGCCGTTATTGGCAAATACTGCATCTGAAAATACGGGATTTGCGAGATTGAAAGTGGCAAGTTGGCCTTCGCTAACAGCTACATCCGGATTATCAGGGATTGCGCCTGAATAGATGATAAGTTTAGCGGGGTTATCAGTTGTAACGCCTTCTTGAACAGCAGCCGAAAGAGCAGCTGCAATTTTAACAGCACAAGTTTTAGATACTTCAAAAGCCATGGTAAGAGTCTCCGGTTCGTCGTGTTAATCACGATAGAAAATGTTAATAGATAAAGCCTCAACTATGTATTCAGGCTTCAACCAATCCTTTCCGACACCGAAACCACTACCGCCACTGCCCATGCCAGAGCCGTCTCCATCACCATCGACTTTGAACTTGCCCTTGTCAACCTCTTTAATAATTCCACCCTTCTTTAATTTAACGCGATCTTTGATTTTCTTCTTTTTCTTATCCTCATCTTCATCATCGTCAATCAGAATAGCCTCATCCGGTGTAACGACGACAATGCGATCGCAATCAAGGAATTTAACATCGAGAATTGGTGCGTCAACATCCCAATTATCAATTTCCAGATGCATGTCTGTAAGGGTGTGTTCCTTACGATCGAGTTTAAAGAATGTGAATGGTTGCTCCTGATCGTTATCACGGCCATGCGCGACAACGACGACATCACAGACAGAGAAATCAATCGGACCAAACTTGACCGGCTTCCTATCACATGTAAAAGCGTTATTAAGGTCTGAATAGCCATGCGCATCTGGCGGTGTAGCTTTATCACCTGCGATAAGATATAGCACAATGTCTGATTCTGCCCCGCCAGATCGCAAATAGGTACTTGCCATATAGATCTCGCCAGAATCAAAAGCCGCGTGTGACCGAACCATATTTTTGTTCCAGTCATAATAGATGCGATAGAAATTCTTCCCATCTGTGCGAACAATGCGACGGCCATAGGGCGACAACGGTTCATCGGATGAAGTGCCGTTACTTATATCTGGAACACCAGCTTCCAATGTGCCTGTAGCAGGTAAAGCTAGGTAGGTAAAAAGTAAGGGGGATTTACCAAATACAAAGTTGCTAAGCTTTGTATGCAACGGATGCGTTTCAAAGTCTTTTTCAGTGATTGAATCCCATCCAGCATTATAGCCGTCAACGAATGTTAGCGACTTCTTGCTGATATTTACATAGTTGCCACCCGCTTTTCTGCGGGCAAGGTTCATTCCATCTGGGTTCTGATAAATAACAAATTTGCCAGAGGGTGAATAAGACACATTGAAAACGTGATCTGCACTATAATATTCTTCTGCTGGAAACCTTTTTATCTCATATAGAGAATTATCTTTATACATGAGGTGGCGGCCAGTCTGTTCAGCCTGATTGGTGAAATTGACTGTGTTATCTATCGAGACTGAATCAAGAACTTCGCTTTCTTTTGCGCTAAATGGTAAATATGGCGAAAAGCACGGATAGAGAGTTTTACTTTTTTGATAAATGATAAACGTTCCCCATACAGTGCTACGCAACCACCTATCATCATAATAGCCAGTATAAACGCTAGCATATACAGACGCACTTTCAGAGCTTTGGATTTGACTAACACGATAACGGGTGCGCAGTATATGATAGTTTATAGATGTGGTTTCGCGTTTATTAATTTTTAACACTAGTGTATAAACATGCCAATAATCTGAATTTATATTTTCAAAATTAGCATAAACTTCTAAAACAAAATCTCCATGAAAGCTTACTTCATTAGCAGTATTGAATCCTATACGAATAAAATTCAGTTTGTTATTTTTAAGCTCATAAACACAGTACTCGCTAGAACCGCTCCATTGTATTAAAAAACAATCTGATTTAGATAAATATCTAAGATTTCTGATACGTTTAGTATAATATGAGGCAGCCATCCAATCAATCGCTATCGCTTCATGTTTGGTTTTTGCGCATTTGAAAATTCGGCTATTGTCGTCGGGTCCACCGCGATAAATCAAAGCCACAATAACACCATAGCCTTTAACAGACTCAAGTGACACTTGACAATTTGAATATACTGTTGAGTCACTATTTTTATATTGAGTGTCTATAAAATGTGATGCTGAATACGCAAAGTTACCATCTTTATCTCTATCAAAAAAATCAATTCGTATGACATTAAAACTAGATTTATTTAAAAGCGGTTCATACGTTATGATTGAATCTGAATTTTCGTCATAGACAAAATGAGTTAAACTTTTTGCTTGATATGGACTTACATCCGGACGGTCTTTATTTACATCCTTGGGTACGCTTGTATTAAATAGGCATTTGTATGAATGATCTTTTAACTCGAATAGATAACTTGCTCCTTCGTTATTTTTGCTAAAAGCAAACCACGAACAATTACGAATCTCAAACCAATGCCTGTGATTTAAATTATCATTGTTATTTTTGTTATCAATGGGTTCTGTTGGAAAATACCCATCTGGGTGGTCTGGGCAAGTTAAGCATCCAACTTCTAACGGCATATCGCTTCCATCGTTCGATTTTTTTTCGTAAGTCTGCCACCAACATTGCAATACAGATTGAGAGTCTTTAGAAGTTTTTGTAACTCCATACAAATAGTTATCATGTGCTATAACCGCGTTACGAGATATAGGGTCTGTGCCCCCCACTGGATATACCCTATAACCCTTATCAGCCCACAAAGATAAAAAGCCTGAACCAAGCGAACATTGCTCATATGTGTCTTTGGTATATAATCCATAAGGCCCTGTCGCATAATTACTGTTCTGGATTATAAACCCGACATCTTTCTTTGCGGAAGTTGAATAGGTAACTGTTGAAGGTGGAATTGTTAAAACACCCTCACGATCTAAAATATAATATGCAGGCTCACATAAAATTGTAGACGATCTGTAATAAACGCCAACGAGAATGTTAGGAACCCCACGAGTGTTTGAGCCTTTAAGTGTTTGAATTACAAAATCAAAATTCGGCTTAAGTGCAAATATCAATGTCTCATTGGCGGATGTGCTATTTTTATAATAAACATTCTTATCATGTGATAGCACGAGAGTGCAGATGTCAGCACCAAATATTCCGTACTCGACAGCGTGCAATAACGCTTTTACGGGTTTACCAATGACTTCTTGTTCAGCAGACATATCAACGAACAAATATGAATCTGCAAACGCTACGTAAAAGCCTTTTCTATCAGGCAGCAAACGAACGACGGTTGAACCTGTGTCAATTGATTTGACTTTAATAAATGACTGATTCCCGTCTAATTTATATAGATCGACTATGCTAGGTGTGTTAGAGTTACACAATGCCAAATAGTTTGCATCTTTTACAGCCAGCTCGCGGCCATATGTGAAATACGAACCATCCTCTGGAAGAGGGAACTTCTTAAACACTTCATAGCTACGGCTACCTCCCGAAAACATAATCGGTGGTTGACCAATGAAACCACCCATAAGTAAATAGTGCTCATCATAAAAAAACAGACGAAAGCCCTTATTCGGGATAAACACACCCGCGCTCCCGAACACTTGTGTACGATCAATGCGGAAATCCGAACCACAAACAAATTGGTCTTCGTTTTGAGAGAATTTAGCTACATAGGCTGGCGAATCTAATGGCGGGTCAATTTTAAAATCATGACCGCCAGCTGCGTCTTCCCAATGAATAGATATGTAAGGTGAATAGTCTAATGGTTTAACAACCAGATCACGAGTCATTCAATCTTTGCCCTATAAATGAAAATGCAATGCTAGTTTGCGAACCACCAATACAACGAAACTTCATAACGTCACCAGCTTTAAATTCCACATCATGTGAGAAATAAACAGACGACTGATCGAACTCTTCGCCAGAAATAAATGAACAGACTCCAACGGTGCCTTCATTATTCTTTTGAATTGCAATATACGCGTCTTGCGGTGTGATCGGGGTTGTGTTTGACATATACGCAGTGCCAGCAAAAAACTTACAATGCGTATCAAATACGATCTGCGCAAATATGTCGTTGTTGGCTGCCCATCCGCAGAATATCGAGATCTCTACACGAGGCGAACATGGCCGGACTTCACCGATCGCATCCCATCCTTTTCTATCACGATAGAAATACATAAGATCGTCATATTCAGAAAACGTGAAACGGGCATGTAGTGGTGGAACCAGCATATAATCTTGGTGCCATTTTTTCGATTTCTGCGGCCGCTCGCACCATGTATCTTTAATCGGGTAACATCGAGAATTGTAAAACGTGTCTTCTCGTTCAGTGATGCCGCGATCAATATAAGAAACTATATCAGGGTCGATTGGAACATTTGCTCGTGGGTCACGTGTTTGATCTACCTTTCCGACAAGCCATTCTTCGCATAGCAACGCATAGTTGTTCAGGTCGACATCCCACAGCTGTTCACCAGAACCCCACAAAGCATATAGGCCATCTCGTAAGTTAATGCTATGATCTACACGAGGTTCACCTCTATGGGGGCGTAAACTCCAATGGCCGACATCATTATCACAATTCCCATGCTCATCATACTTAACCATCGTGTAGTCCCCGTACGGCTCCTACAAGCGAGATCGACACGTCTGCACAGCCATTCCATGATCTGCATACAACATTAAGTCGGTCGGGTTCAGAATACTTGCTTTGGCTTGCAGTCGATAGCACTGTACCACTTGCTGTAAATGTCAAATATCCGGTTGTGCCATTTAATGAACCTGAACCGACAACAGCACTTTTCGGTGCTAAACCATCTGGCGTATTTTTTTGGCCGTTCAAACCATAATGCACAATATCGAATGATGCGGTGCCAGATGTGTTAGCCACGATCGGGCATTTGGTTCCGCTTGTATAGTGAAATTCAAGTGAGGGTGCTAAAGTGTAAACCACCCCGCCAACATAAGCTGATTTAATGAATACGTTTAATTCTCTTGGAACGGGCGGATTATCTGCTGATAAAAGATAAAGCACTTTCCAGCCACCACGATTGATATACATGGCATCTTCATCGCCAACATAGATCTGTTGACCATAAACTGGTGTCATCCGATACCATGTACCACCAAGCATATAAAAGATTGAGCCGTCATCTGGGTTGATATAACCTGTACTTGTCGGGGCTGTTTCCGGAATAGGTGTTGACTTGCTTTTGACATACCCATTAATCAGGAAAGCCGATTTAATCAGGTTGTGGTTCATATCATCACCCCAACCATGGCTACCAACTTGAAACGTACTTAACGTAACCGGACCAATATCAACAAAGCTAACACTCATTCAAATATATCCTCATCGGGCCATCCGCCATAAAAGAACCCCCAATCACTGCCAAAGCCTTTTCTATACAAATACGCGGTAGGCTCAATCCCTTGTAGAGAATCCAAACTGTGGTCTTCTCCAAACTTACGTTCGGCTATAAACTTTAAATGATAAGTTTCTATTCTGCCAGTTTTAAATACGTCAACGGTATATTGCTCCGCTGTTAAATTGCGAATGCGCTTTTCATTAGACGTATTATAATCGGTGCAAATCGAGGTTGTCTGATTGGGTTCAGGATTGACTGTTGTGTCATTCCATTTGGTATATATTGTGTCTTCCGTCGTTCTGTTACGAGTTGACCACGAAAAAAGGATTGACCAGTTGCGAGGGTTGTAATTATTCCGCTGGTCATAATCTTCAAACAGCCTGTTATCAATCCGAACGTTTGCAGGTCTGAATGGCATATATGGTCGTGCTGGCCTATTCGTCGTTATCAACGGAACCTTGTCAATATCCGAAACGCCTACGAAAGTACGCAGCTGAATTTTGTATTCAGAGTTGGTATCCGCAAACTCTGGCGTTCCATCCACGGAGTCAAAATCTTGTGTTATAAAGTGTAAAATAGTACCAGCAGGCCATATATGTGGTACTGTGTCATGAATACCACGCAGCACTCGATAGCCGTTATTATCAAGCTCTTCTGTGACCAGAACCATTTCGGCCAGAAATTCGCGACGGCCTTTACCCTTACCCTCATTCAACTGCAATCCGATATAAATGAGATCGCCCACTTGTGGCCGGAACGTACCGAATGTGTTAAGCGGGTTCACATAGAGATCGCTTTCAACCTCTAACGATAATGTGTTCATTAACGTACTTTTGGTTGTGAGATTCATATCAGACGAGGTTACCCAACTCTCCGAACCATCTGGCATAACATCGGATTCAGAAAGCAGGAATGAAACAACATTCGGGTTCGTCGTTGATACCATCGCAGCGTCAATAATCTGCGGGTAAGCTTCATCGGTCATACCTGTGCTATCAGTTACATTCGTTATGATTAACGGATATGACAACGCGATAAACATGTTATCCGATTTAGCTAAATCAGGGTTACTGGTTTGATTTTCATCCCCGCCACCTTGTGACGGCGGTTTGGGTGGTGGCGGGGTAGTCGGGTAGACATATTCAGCATATGGAATACCGAACACATCTTCCAACAAAGAAAGCGTTATTTTTGAATCCTCAAACTTTCCTTCGTTAATATCCATGATGCGCATAGGAAGTTTTTCAATCTGATATTTCGGCCATGAAAAGCTGATAACATCACCGATTGTCAAGTCCCAACTTCTGCGATTTACTTCGATTTCAGCAGATGCAAGAGGTGACGAGGCCAGAACAATGTCACGGGCTGCAACTCTATTTGCCAGATCTTGAGAACGAATACCATAATAATTATGATTTTCGCTTACAACCTGCCCTTGCATCGCGATATTGGCTGGGTCAGAATTTGTAACAGTTTCAGATTCTTCATTTTCAGGGTTAGTCCACGTGACAACGACTTCATTGACAGTTTCACCCCAAAGTTTACGTTGAAACGTCTTTAAAACAGCGTTATCAGGGCCAAGCTCGATCAAGCCTTGTGGGTCATAGTCGTTGCGCAACAAACGCAATGACACCTTACCAAGCCGAGGATTAAAAAATAAAACTGCGTTAATATGGTCAAGGACTTCTTGAACAAAACTTTCGATTGCGGACTGCTTTACCCAATGAAATGATAAACCAAAGTTTTCAGCATTAAGTGTTTCGGCAGCTTGCACGAATGATGGAACGTCGATCTGTGACACAGAAGCATCCATTCCCCAAAGATCATCTGTCAAAGCATCGAAAATAATATGGGCTGGGTTAGCGTCAACATAGCCTTTAGGGTTTTTGATTGAGCTATAAGACGACGGTAGCCTTACCGGTATTCTTCGCCATCTCGCCGACACTTGCGGCACATCTGGCATGTTAGCTCCAACCATAAAACCAGATGAACGATCATTACCTAGAAAGATCAGACTGGCTATACCACGATATGCAGGCATGTTAGCAGGTGTTCGCCCGAAACGTGCTGCATATTCAGCTGGTGCAACTTGGTCCCATGCGCCATTCATATTGAACATGAGGCCATTAATGCCGCCTTCACGCTCATCACCCCCGAATAGATCTTTCTTCTTGAGCTTGGTAGTGCTATTTCCCCATAGCTCGCCTTTCCAAGCTTGACGATCTTTGAAGATGACCTCTGTTAAACAGTCAACCGGACCAGCACAGAACCCTAAATGAAAAGAGATCTGATACTCATACCACAGTCGCTTATGCTTTTTCTTGCTGCTGCCGCCCATTCATATGGCCTTTCTTGACTGCAATAATATGCTGAACGGGGCGTTCATCCAACTTCTCGGCCTCACTCAACGGAAACCCTTCCCAACACATCTTATGCCACGGGTAATCATGTTCCTTGCACCATTGTTTAACGCCTGCCACACAATGACCGGCTCGTTTACAGTCGTAAAGAGAAATAACATCATCACTATTTGGAATAAGTTTGGTCATTTCTTTTTCGTCTTCTCCGTATGCTTAATGTATCGCTTATCCCCAAACCATAGGAAGTTAGGACTTTTAATCAAAATCTCTCCGAACACAACACCAATCGGCTTACCTGCTTCGGCAGTCGGGGATTCCATTTCGGTCATTTCAGCAGGTTTGGCTGCTTTCGGGCGGGGTGCTAAAACATACCCGATAAACAACAAAGCAATGCCTACAATAAGTGCGCCAATCATCCGTTATCACCAATAATCATGATATTTGCATGGATTTTTCAACGGTATCCATGGTTGCCCGCCATAATTCTGAACATTATGATGCAGATTCTCGCAGTCATCTAGCTGGTGATTACAACCGAGATAGATGTTGCAAATTGTTCCAGCTTTTAAATACCGCAAGCTACCACGAATGGCTAACTGTTTTTCATTTACAGTGCCTAGTGTTCGAGACTCCAAACCATTCTCGCCTTGCCAAGTGATAATACCGTTTGTAAACTTCGTGAAATCAACATCTTCGTTCCATCCACCTTTAACCGTCATTGTTCGGCCGTTGATAACTTCAAGCACTTCTGCACGGAAAACCCGCTTATTTGCACGGCAATATTGGCTATATAAAATCAATGGGCAAGGATACTGAAAATTGCGTCTAAGGCCGGGTCGCGCAAAGGATGCAAGCAATGAATCACACGTTAAATCAGTGACATCTTCATGCTTTGTAACCGACAAAATTCTGCCCTGCCAGATCGTTCTAAATTGCATATACGGGTCGGTTAAATGGCCTGCATAAATCGTGCACGTGCACACAGTCGCAGGCGGATAATCGCCATACATTTGAGCCAGATCTGTGTCGACTGGAACGTGAATAATTAATGACGTACGTTCAGCTTTTGACGATTGTTGAATGGCCTCACGATTGATCGGTGTCGGAAGCCAAATCGGGTCATTGTCACTTGCAACATAAGGAGTCGTTTCAGAGCTTGGCTTGGTTGGGTCACGTTGCAAAGCTGCAATGCCGTTACAATAATAATAGACACTGTCTTCCTTATCACCGAACGTAAACTTATAAAGCTCGATCGGTGAGCCTTGATAGTCACTGTTTTCTAGCTGGGCAAAATTCTTGCTGTCATCGTTAGCCATTATAGATCTCTATTTTCCAGCACAATATAAGATATGTTAAAACGTGCCTTGGTATCCGTCAACCATTCCACTTCGAACTCGTCACTGCCCATTCTGGCAACCAGAACCCATGAAATTTTCAAGATTGTTTGAGGCGTTAAAAGCTCATCCGGAAGACTGCCGTCAATCTGTAAAACAGATGAGCTTGTTTCCGGCAATGTGTCAACAAAATCAACTTTGTAATGAAATTGTCGGCCATCTGCCATTTGTAGCAGAATGCGCTTGTAGATCTTCGAGTTTTTATAAGCAACACCGAATGAAAGCCCATCCATTACAATTGACTTGCCATTGCCAAGAACATAATTAAACGGAACATCGGCTTCATATGTTGGAACGAGAAACTCACGTTGCCGCCCTTTCAGACGAACAAAAAACTCGATAAACTGCTGAATTTTATCCACACCTTCAAGCAGATATGAATTTGTTACAGTACGAGAAGGGAACGCGTATTTACGGAACGTGGTGATCTTGCCATAGTCATAATCAACGACGTCTGCTTCATCTGTATAGGTGAACCGCTTACTCTCCGCCCAATTATGGGGGACTTCTAACACTTCACGGCCTGCAACAACATTAAACTTCGGTTGCGTTTCAAAGTTGTCATTGATTGTGAAACCTGTGCGGGTTTTCCGTTGATACATGTCTGTAGGATTGATTGCAAAATCTATCTCCATCGTATAGACATCGGATGTTACACGATCAGCTTCTGGCGTATTCTGAAATCTACCGAAAACAGCTGGATAAACCCTTGAATTTATTGGGAAATCTGAACCATCGAGTTTTGTCGCTGGGTATTTATCACCGTCTGGATTATTCGGGTCAATTGGTTTACCAGCTAAAGGATGTGGAATGCGTTCCTCTTTAAAGGTAATGGAATTGGCTGTAAATGACTCAACCGTACGAGTCTCCCATTGATCGCGTTTACCGATCACAACTCGCATATTTGTCTTTAGCCACGTCGGATAGCCAACCTTTGTAACTGTTGTAAGGCTAGCGTCAAACCCGCTTGTTCGGTGTTCTGGTGTAGTCGGTTCTTTTAAAACAAGCACCCTCCGCAAATCCGGTATAATCGTCGGCTGGGTCAAACCGTTAGCCATATAATAGTCCATATACAGCTTAGCATCCTCTGTAAAATGACACGTGTAACGAATATATCGACGAGGTTCGGCACGAACTGCACGGCGTTGTTCACGGCCAAGATCGGATGTGATAATATCGGTTTTGAAAGCAAACTTCTCAAAAACGGATTCTGCCCAATTGGCGTTACCGGTTATAAGCCACTCTGTTTGACCTTCTTTTAGCTTCCCGAACGCTACAATCATTTCAAAGCTGCCTTAATATCTGAACTTCTGCGTCTAACGAGATTGATAAATGCCTTTTCTCCGACAGATGTTTCCAAACCGGCAGAAACAACATCGGCGTTATCAAATAGATTAACAACCTTAACATTTGGCGTACCAGAGTTTCTACCGCCGTTTAACGTATGACGTGGGTCACTACGAGTAAGGACTTCTTCATTTTGTTCAAGAATAGCTGGTACTTCGTTAGGCTTCAAACCAGCGAACCCGCCTCCGTGGTAAAACATAGGCGCGGCAAATGCGAGAGGGCTAATAGCCCGTGTTGCAGGCCGTGCGTTACTGGCAAGTCCGCCCGTATGCATTGTTGCCATAAGCGTATTCATGCCACCAGCAACCCAACCACCTAATGGCATAAGCATTTTGAAAGCAGCAGCTTGTACCAACATGCGCCCGATCTGGATAGCAAAGTCACTTGCAAAAGCACTGAACACTTCCCAAACGTTTTTAATGCCCTTTTCACCAGAAGCCCATGCACGGGCAAAGGACTCGATCGAGTTGGTGAGACTGCCTGCCATAGTGTTAGAGATCTGCTCACCAGACCATAGCGCAACTTGCCCGACAGTTTGAATTTGGATTTTGGTGTTCTCCAACTTCTCGATCAGGTTCTGGGCATCGGGCGAGTTGCTGGTCTTATAGAATTTCTCCATCTTATCAATGAGAGCAACCGTCTCAACATTGAGCTTGACCATGTTACGATCAATCTCTTTGATACCCTTTGCATCACCACGACGGGCTAGATCAGTACGTCTTGCTTCAAGCAGGCTTCTACGCTCCAGAAGTCGATTGAGCTGTTCCTCCATCTTCTGGATGTCGGACTTTTCTTTCTTCTGATCTTTGATCTTCTGCGTGTTATCGTATTCAGCAGCAGCTTGTTTACGAATGGTTTCAAGATCTTCCTTGCTAATATTGGCATTCGCCTTTTTAGCTTCGGCAAGTTTGCTCTCGATAAAGGCTTCTTTTTCCTTACCGGCTATAATAAGCTCCTGCTCCTTGAGCTTTTCTTTACCAGCTTCAATTGTTTTCTTGGTAGCTTCTTCGCCAGTCCTTTCTTTAGAAGCTTGTGATTTTGCATCTTCACTCACATCGCCCCATGCATGTGTCATAGCTTTAGCCCAACGACGGGCATCTTCCATAGCAGAAGATGCTATCGCAGCATCGACAGAGGCATTTCGGCCACCGTTGCGAATGTCACCTGCATTGCTGAATGGGGAACCCGTGTTGATTGTCGCATAAAAATTGCGAAAGCCCATACCGCTTTTAAAGCCACGATCGTCAAAATAACGAATGAAGGCTGGTAACTGTTCGGATGCACTAGCGTTTTCCGGCATTCCATAACGACGACGGGAATCTGGGCTAAATTGCAGAAGGCCATAATATTGACCGCCTTTACCGCCCCATTTATTCGGAACGCCACCGGATTCATAATATATAGCCGTTAAAACATCTTCAACAGTCAAGCCATACCGGCCAGCCAATGCAGCCGCAACAGATGCAACTTCCGCACGGCCACCACCTTTACCATCCCGACGTTCTCTAAGAAGCGTATCAGGCAAAGATGCCATTTCAAGCTCATGCTTACCCTTATTGAAAAGGTCGGTAGCATCTGCGGCCATTTTAAGTTTTTCAGCTGCGGTGGCAGCACTTCTTGCAATAGCATCCAAAGCTAATTTATACGAGTCGTCAAGCTTGGCAGCGGCAGCTAATTCTTTAGCTTCTTTCTTTAATTGTGGGACCGCGTCGGTTAAGCTCTTCATCGCTGCCTGATAATCAGCAAGAGCTTTAAGCGCTTCGACATCATTCTTCGAGTTATCCTCTTGTGCCCTTGCGAGATCTTGTAAAGACTTTGTTTGGCCTTTAAGTGCTTCTGTGACTTCTTTAGATTGACTGCCAAGACCAGCTGATATTTCCGCTGCTTCCTTTTTCGCTTTAGAAAGCTGATTAACCTTATCAACCTGATTAGCTAACTCGATCGCTTCGCGTTTGATACTGTCACTGGTAGCGGTACTGATAAGCTCATTTAATTCTTTTGTGATGTCATCGAGAGGTTTAGTATTAGTGACAATGTTAATGCGAATATTACGCAGCTTATCCAACTCATTATACGTACCATTAATGCCCTCTTTAACAGTGGCGTATAGCCCTTTAACGTCATCTGTAATTCCTGCAAAAGGATTCAATGAACCTCTATTTCCATTAGCAGAATTTCGCAATTGGGAAATAGCTTCGTCATAAGAATCCTTCAACCGATAAAAATTGGCATCTGCATCTTTAATGCTAACTGTACCTTTAACATCTTCAAACGTTGGCGGGTTCTTGGATTTCTTGCTCAAATCATCGTACGACTTGAGCAACTTCTGCAAGATCTGCTCATGCTCATCGAGGGCGGAAGTGGCTTCCGGAACCTTCGTTGCCATACTTTCAAAGAAATTAATAACCAGATCAGCTGCCGCACCAATCGCAAGCATTGGCAAAAATTTACGTGCTGCTGCGGCTAATCCGGTAAATGCAGCTTTCAATACGCCAGAAGCCTCCGCAGTTGCCATGAAAGCTGCTGGAAGTGCTTTAAGCTTAAGCCAAAAAGCATTAAGGGCCGTTCCCGCTGTAGTAAACGACGCATAAACACCCATCACCCAACTGGCAGCTTTAATGGCAACAAGCGCATTAAACAGCTGAACAATCATGCCAATATTATCAATGAGCGTCTTTACAATATTGACAATGCTACCGGCAGCCGCGCCAATCGACAAGAAAAAGTCTCGGCCTTCCCGACTATCCAATTTGGAATTTAGATCGTCAAATAAGCTAATTAAGGATTCAACAAAACCACCTTTACCAACAAGTAAACGGCCTTGATACAACTGGTTTTCAAATTGACCTAAGTGGGTTGTCAACGTACGCAGAGATGCAGGTAACTGATTACCGAAAGCATCATCCAATACTTGCGCGAATGAAACAAGCGTCTTCTCGTCGGCAAACACTTGACCTTTACGCATTAGATCAGTCAATTGAGCAGTGGTTACTCCGACAGCTTTGGCGAACAAATTTAACGCGCCAGCCATACGATCGCCTAACTGCCGTTGCAACTCTTCGGATGCGACTTTGCCTTTGGAAATCATCTGGGTTAAGGCGAGGAAAATACCAGATGTTTGCTCCATCGTATTTTTATTAACACGAGAGGCTTCCGAAACAGATGTAAAGATCTTCCGAACGCTTTCCATCGAGAAGCCAGCTTGACGGGCTGCAACTGCAAACTTGGAATATTCATCCGAAAGAACGCCCATATCCATGCCGAGACGACTTGCCAATCGAGTGACAAAACCCATCTCACTTGTAATCGCGGCTTGGTTTTGTTGCATGACCACGCCAATACGGTTCTCGGCAGCTTCCCACTTTTTATAAGCGTTAATCACACCACCAATTTGATCGCCCACTGCATATAAACCAACATAGGCCGCAGTGATTGATAAGATCTCGCCACGAATGCGTTGCAGCATTGACATGGCTTTGCGAGATTCACCATAAATACTAGTGAACAGCCCTGTAACAGAACCTGCTCGCCCCGCAGCACTTGGCAATTGGTTGAGAAGCGCAATCTGCCTTTGAAGCTCAAGTTGCGCCTGTTTGGTTGCAGCTGTAAGATCTCGAAAAGCTGCTGCTTCGGCATCCGTCGGTTGAACCGTCGCAGACATTGCAGCCTTAACGCGTGTAAGCTCATTATTCAGTGTTTCATAAGCTCGACGCGCCTGATCGACTTGCGCATTTTGATTGCGTAAAGCTGCTGCGGTCTTCGGGTCTGCAAATCCACCATCACCCGTCGAGAACCTATGCATTGCAGCCTGCAACTCGGTAGTCTTCTGTAAAGCTGTGTTAGCAGCCTCACTGGCTTTCGCAAGATCTTCTTGGCTTGCTCCAACAGTGTTCAACGCACGACTTGCATCGTTACTTAGCTTGGTGATCGACTCAAGCTCATTAGATGCCTTCTCGAAAGATGCAGCTTGACGATCATATTTAAGTGAAGCTTTTTCAACGCTGTTTGCTAGCGTGTTCTCTTGCGACACAGCATTTTTAAGTGCGAGAGATGTTTCTGATAACTGCTCTTTTGTCTTAGCTATAGAATTGTTTAAAGCTTCATATTTGCCAGATGCTTCGGCCACAGCCGCGTTCGCTTTATCAAGCTCGGCCTTTGCAAACACTTTGGCAGATTCAGCAGCAGTATTAAACGCGCCACCTTGCGGGGTTTTTGAAGCAGAACGAACCAAAGCGTCATACGCATTTTTAGCATCACGCAAAACAGCGTTTGCTTCGGTCATGGCGGTTTTTGCCCGCCCCATATCTTTAACGAGACTATCGTAAACTGCTCGTGCCTCATCGGCAGCTCTAGCAGTCTTATCTACATTATCTTTAAGAACCGCTTTATCTTCAACAGAGGTCTCGACGGTCTTGCGCTTTGTCTTTGGCGCATTAGCAGCATCATACGCTTTTTGAGCAGCTTTAGCGGCAACTTCCGACTGCTTGAGGTTTTCCTTAACCTCTTTGACAGCAAGCGCAAAGCCTTCATATCTAAGCCGTGCCTTCTCAACTGCTTCTGCCGCTTCATCCATTTGCTTACGAGACATGGCAGCAGCTGCACCAGCTTCGGATGCGGCCAGTGCTTGAGCGTCGTTTTTGGCAGATGCCTTATTAAGAGCGTTATAAGCCCGTTCGGCAGATTTCAATTCACGATTGGCATCGGATAGCTCTTTTTTAAGCGCACGGGCTGTTTCGGATTGTTTAGCTTGAGAAGATCTCAAATCATCGGAAGCCGTTTGCAGCTTTTTAACACTATCGCTTGCAGCAGCATATTGAGATTTTAAGGTATCAAGCTCTTCTTTGGATGCAGCAAGTGTATCGGATAGCCGCTTTACAGCGTTAGCAGCACCATCCAAGGTAGCGTTAATTTTTGATAAGGCTTGAAGGCCGCTGATCTGTGATGTTAAACGTTTACCATCATCGCTAAGCTTGCCAATGAAATTTCCAAAATTCTTGGCAGCGTCGGATGCACTTCCAGCAACTTTAGCAAAATTCTTTATTGCATCTGCGGCTTCTTCAAATGTCTTAGAAGCTTCGTTTTTTGCACGGATGACAAGTCTAACGTCTTTATCTGCCATAGCTGCTTTTCCAAAGAGACGTTACGTTAAAATTATTCCAAAGCCCGTACTGCCTGTTGCACCAGCTTATTGAACGCATCCGACGCACCTTTGTCAAGCAGCCCACCAATGGCTAACCGCAAAATAGCAGCATTACTCGCTGCTTCGGCATTCAAACGTTCTGTTAAAATATTACTCTCGATAAATACGAATAAGAGAGGCATGTGATCGGCATCCGGATAACCATGATCTTTCAATTGGTTTACACGCCTCCAGATATTTTTAAACCACCGACGCATCTTTTCATCGGAAGGTAACACTTCGGGTGTTACTGGGGGTTCGTCAGTGCTATCTGCCCTGCTGTTATCGCTTTTTGAAAGATCATAAACGTTTTTTTTAGAGAATCTTCTCCAACAAACGTCATATCAAAGACAGCGTTCAAAATCTCAAGCTGTGTCGAAAAGGGCAACCGACGAATGGCGGCCTTTGTTTCACTGTCTTGCTCATGAATAGCCATAGCTATAACATTAACGCAGAGGTTCGGAAATTTCATCGCGATAGGCTCAATGCTGTAATTCCCATCATCACTTTTTTGCCTACCTAAATCAAATTCAGTCCATGCATCCCTTAGATCTTTACCACTTTCCCCTGTTGCAAGAAGCATAACATCACTGAATGTAAGCCCATAAATATCAAAAGATGTTTCAGGACTATCAGGCGTTTCAGGCAACGTAAACGTTCTGGTTGGGTTTCGATAATTTTTTAGGTTAGACACATTGACCTCCAGATAGGTGATATGCGCCCACTTTTATAGCAGGCGCATAACTATTTTTATGCCACGCTCATCGGCTCGTTGTCAATATAAATAGGTGCAAGTTGGCCGCGCTTGAGGATTTCAAGCTTAAACTGCATCTGCTGCCAAGTATCCGATTTAAACGTGTATTCGCCAGTCGGCTGAATCTTGACATAAGGGAACCAATACGTCTGTTTTGCTCCGGCAACGTTGTTAGCTTCATAACGCATTTCAAAGAAGCCAGCCGCATCGCCCGTTGAAATTCGATAATAACTTACAGCAGCCGCTGTATAGGTAACCGTGAGCGGGTCACCATCTTTCAAAGTCAAACCAGTTGCCAACACATCAATTGAGCCAAACTCATAGTTGATCGTATAATCAAAATCTTCAACAAGCGTCTTTTCGCCTGATTTAACAACAACCGCTTTATCAGGTGAATGTTCAATTGCGCGAACGCCTAGACGATTGGTCGGGGTGATGCCAAGAACATACGTCGCACCTTTGGTGATACTTTCAAATGTCTCGATAGCCTCACCACCTGCTTGTGTCACAAGTTTCGCAGAGTTTGTATAAAAGATTTCATAGTTGCGAATGTCAATGTTGTCGCAGGTCAAAGTGGCAGTACGGTTGACTTGCAGCTGGATTGACGCATCTTTTTCACGTGTGCCACGGTCGGATGAATAGTGATCGAGGTTTTCACTTTCAATCGTCAATGCGAATTGAGGGGTGTTCCCCAAATAACGAAACTCGCGGGCAGGCGAATTATCATCTACGGGCTTTCCGCTAGCTTCTGCCAGCTTGGAAACGTAAACCTTCCCACGGCCAAAGGTATAATTATTTTTTGAGGTGTCAAACATGAGAGTCTCCTATTCTTTTTTGACAAAAGGTTTCAATGGGCATTCAATTAACTTGATCGAGACTTCCAGCCAAAAATTCATATTATTTTCTACAATTTCATCTGGCCGGATTACACCGTTTCCAACCTGTATATCGAACACGTTTGAGCCTCCGCAAATCGCATCGTTCTTTGTTTGACTGCTGCTTGGTCCGAGATCGAGGGCTTTTTCTCCTCTTCCTTTATTACGTGCTTCATACAATACCCTTTTTGCATCTGCTAGAAATGCCATAGCATTTCTGAACAGCTCATCATGATCGGTCCCTTTCATATAGCCCTGCACCAGCACATGTAATTCATTCTCAACCACAGTTGAAAATGGCTTTGTGGCGAATTTAGAAAAATCAACGGGTGGTTCGATAATGCTTATAAATACATCATCCTCTTCGGTGCCAAATTTCAGCTCATACAAATGAACTTTCCCCGTTAATGGCTTGCCATTATATTCGCAAGTCTCAAGTACCTTCTGTAAATTAAGAAGGACCGCTGTTCTAAATTCTATATATCCGTCTGGCGCATAGCTCATTTCTTTAACTCCAATAGCCGTAAAAATTCGCTACGTAAAAAATTTTCAGTTTGGTGATACGATTGATCTTCTTGCTGCAAGATGCCTCTGAACACCTGATCGACAGACGGGCCATAAAGCAACCACAAACCGGATGCCAAACGTCTCGGCCGATAAGCAGCTTCCGGCCGTTGACCATTTGGAAGTCGCATAGCTAACCCTTTGTTATTGTTACGTAAATTGATAACAAAGGCGTTCTTTATGGTACGAGTTTGGGCAGGTTTCACTTGAACATGAACCGGCTTACCTTTAGCCACGGTTCCAGTTACGAAACGTGCCAATGATGTCGGCTCGCGCCTACCAATGATAGACCTCTCTGGGTCTTCCGGTGTCGCATAGCCAAGCATCGTCAATCGACGGCCACTCTTTGATAAATAATGGGTTGGGAAGTTTACCTGCTTCTTCATGTCGGCAGCAATCCATGCTCGCCCACGTTCGGCAGCGCGATTGACTACCATTGCCATAATGCGATCAATCTTATCTGATTGATCTTTCAGGTCGGTTTCATTAACATTATCTAGCGCAATAACAAACATTAAGCATCTTCCCTTGGAAACATAATATCGGCGTATTTTTGCAAATCGCTTCCATCGAGACGCGCTGCACGATAAGTCTTAGTGATTACATCTGTCGGGTCTGCTGTTGAAAGCTGATAAATCTCGTTACGATCAACACCAACAAATGTATTTTTCTGAATACCTGCGCCCTCATCCACCATAAAAATGATACGGGGCGCATCGTCTATCAATTCAGCATAGTGATAGTTAGTACCTTTAAGATCGCCTGCATAAGCGTTCTTATTATAGATACGGACTCTTCCATTCCATATCTGGTAATCGCCGTCGCCCCGCGAGTTGCAAAAAACAACCGGTACGCATAGCTTGTCATGTAACAAACGACGTGATCGTTCTTTAAACTCGCGGAAACGACTCTTCATTAGACTTGAATCCCTTTTTTATCGGAATCCCCTTCAACAGCTTCTGCTTCGGGTTCGTCTTTTTTAGCGTTCTTGCCACGCTGCTTTTTATCAGATGTATCATCATCAGTATCAGCAGGTGCGGCTTTTTTAGAACCTTTACCGGCTTCCAAATCTTGACGATACTTTTCAACAGCAAGCTCTTGTTCACTTGGTTCACGGGCCGCACCAGCTTTAATCAGTTGCTGGGCGCGATCTCCGTCAATCTCGAACATCGCACCAGACAAGGCTGTCTGCTGCTTTCCGTTACGCAAATAGTTAATCATATGAACCGCTGTAAGTCTTACAGTCTTTGCTTCGTTACTCATATTGCTTTCTCCTTACGATACGACAGTTGCTTTAAGTGTCGCATTCGGATGCAACGGAACCATCAACGGCGCAGACTGGTGCATAATATACTCCGGTGAAGGGTCACCTTCATCGCGCCAGTTACGCGGGAAGATCTCCAGAGGCAAATAGCCCGAATGCGGGTCAATAATAGCACCAAAGCAGCGATAGCCATTGATTGAAGCAGGGGCTGCTGTGAAAATAGCATCAGTCGGTTGAATGAACGGAACCTCAACGCCATTATCGCCCTCATAGCGGTCTGCATAGCGATAAAGCTCGATTGTTGCGCCAGAAGCACCACCAACCAACATCTCGCCAACCTTAGCAACACGTTCAGGTGTAATAAGGCCACGTTCAACAGTCGCGCGGGGTTCACGGATTGTCAAATCCATGTGCTTCATAAACTCTTCATCCTTGCGCAAGGCTGCCCATGCACGAGAACCGAGTGTGATGCGGGTCGGTGCCGAACCACGGTGAGCATCGTTCATCTGGTCGACGCATTTCTGAACAAAGTCAAAAATACTTACGCCTGTGTCGCCCCACTGCGAACCGGATGCCAACGTGATCGTGTGGTTCGGGTCACGGAAGAAATTAACACGTGCTGTCGGGTACTGATCGCCTTCAATGACGATATTACCGTCAACAATTGCACGGCAAGCCATCCACTCGAACCGGCGATCAATTGCGCGTCTATGTGCTTGAATTTTTGCCAAGCGCAACTGGTTCAGACGCTGCATCGGTGTCAATTCGCTTTCCGACATCATGTTGACATCAATGCCTGCATGACGAATGAGCGGTGCCGTCGGGTCAATAACATCCTTCGGCTTTACATACGCCGGTTTAAACTGATAAGCGGATGACGAATCACGGTAAACCGGTTCACCAGCAGCCAACGGTTCAACAAACGGTGCCAAAACGTCTGCATCATACGGCAACACAGTAAAGTTGATATATTCGTTCTGCGAATTAACTTGGTTGGTAAACATTTGCAACCAATATGACGGGGTGGGCCTTGTCTCACGCAACGCGAGAAGCATTGTGTGAGTATCCCAAACTGGTACTTCGTTAAACATTAGGAACCTCTTAAAATTTGGTTTTAGAGACGGCGATACTTGTTAAATTCGTCGCGCCATTAAACGCGGCCAGCTTATCTTCATCGGTTGCATAGCTTTCATCATAAACAAGTGCTTGCATGATAAAATGCCCGCTGTAGAACACGTTGATAACGCTCGTGTTCGACGCGCCACTTGAAATGATACCGACAGCAATGTCTCCCTTCTTGGCAGGCACGATAAGGCCTGTTGAGGGGTCTTTAGCTACCACTTGAAGAGTCTTATATTCGACTGTCGGGTCTGCCCTTGCTGGCAACGCGTTTCCAAGAGGCGGAAAATTGCTATAAAGGAAATCCCGCGTGGTAAACTTGCCCAAATACTGGGAAGATGCTCTGCCCAATTCGGGGCGAGGCGCGTATTGAATTTCTGTGTCGCCACCTGAAACGACAGTGTTGTTTGTTTCTTCGCTCATCGTTTCGCTCCTATTAAAGTCCGAGTTTCTGTGCGATCTCTTTCGTTTCACGCACAATTCTAGCTGCTGTATCTTCGGGTGCCATATTAACAGCAGATGCATCCGCACCCGCTTCAACAGCCGGTGCAGCTTTACGAACAGCTGCTGCGAATTGATTAGCTTGCGCATTCGCGTCAGCAGTCGTAACTGTTTTATTTTCAGCTTTTTGTTCAACTGGAAGCTGTGACAACAGCTTGATAGCTGCATCTGCTGGCATATCAGTTTCCATTGCAAACGTTTCAGCAGCCTGCGGGCGATCTTTAGCGACATCGGATTCCTTAATCGCTTTAATACGCTCGCGTTCTGTGGTAGCGGCAGCTTTTACGCCAGCCTTATAACCAAGCTGATATGCGTCATCTTCCGTCTTAGCAACAGACGCGGAAGCCTTTTTCTCTTCCGGACCAGCAGCTGCAACGGCTTTGACGGCAGTATCTTTTGATACGGCGGTCTTTTCGTCGTTAGACATGTCTTCATCTCCTTTGTGTTTGTCGACATCACCAATGAAGCCCATCAACGCTGCATCAATATCGGTCGAGATCGCGTCGATAAGTTTCTCTTTCAAAGCCTTATCAGGCGTAAAAACGTCTGCATTCGTGGCTTTCACCGCTTCCCGTGATAGATGACGGCCATCTGCAACACGTGAAACAAATTGATCGTAAAAATAATTAACAGAAGCTTGGATGCGCTCACGCGTCTCATCGCTTAAAGGCGTGTACGGATTTCCGTCTGCCTTGTGACCGCCTTCCGGCGCAGAGATGAGTGTGATTTTCATGCCGGACTCTTGGTAGTATTGCGACATGTCATAATGCTGGGAAATAACGCCAATTGAACCAACAGTTGACGACGGGCTAACAGTAATTTTTTGGCAGCTAGATGCAATAGCATAAGCTGCTGAACAAGCGTTATGACGAACAAACGCCTCAACGCGTAAAGAACCTTTTAAAGAGGAAATGTATGACGCTAATTCAAAGCACCCTTGTGCCATGCCACCAAATGAATCAATGACAATTGCAGCCGAGTTGATATACCCCGCACTTTGTGCCTTTTCTAGGCAGTCACGGATGTATTCATAACCAGTTACGATTGAGGGGATGCTAATCGGGCAATTAGAAACCAAGACGCCCGTTACCGGAATGATGACTGTATCTTTTGAAATCAGGAATGGCGAGAAATCATCGAGGCCAAGAACAGATGAGCTTGCCATAACAGAACCCAACATGCCCTTGCAGCCAGTCTCGACATCATCGGCAGTCGCGACAATATCTTGATCTCGATTAATAAGATCTCTGGCAGCAGTCGGTTCAATAAGCGCAATGTTATCGGCAGAAGCTGCGAAAAGCTTACGAAAATTAAACATTTGTGTTGGCGTCTGGGTCATCGTCTGGGTAATCCTTCGGGTCTCTATCCCGTGGGGTTCCGCTCACCGCATTCATCATGTCGGTGGAGTCGTCACCAAAGTTTAAACCGAGACGTTTTATAATATCCTGTTCGCGCGCTAGTTGGTCGAATACACTGCGGGAATCTTTACCCAAACGAGAAATTTCATCCTCACGAGTCGATAGCCCGTTTTTAATACGCAGCACAGCAGCCTGTGTTTCTTTAAGCTCGTCAATCTGGCCGCGAGAAGCACCAATCCAATCGCAAGCCCCATAAGCTTCTTTATTCAAGCCTTCCCAATAACTTGGCGCATTCGCAGGCATAGACGAGATGCGCTTCTTTGCAATAGCTTCTTCAAGCCATAGATGAAAAATAGACGTTGAAACACGGTCTGCAATGAATTTCTTCCGTGCAGACATAGATTTCTGTGTCTCATTCATCGCAGCACGTGCAGATGAATAATTTGTCTTTGAATAATCGTGTGCTAATTGTTCATAGGAAATATCGAGTGAAGCGGCAAGGTAGCGTAACAGTGATGCTTCAAAGTCACTGCCCAATGGTCCCCCGCTACCTGCCGGTTGCATATGCAATTTGGAACCGGGCAAAAGATGCGGAATCCTTGCCCCGTTTAACACTGCGACGCTATTATCTTTAGTAAATTCTTTTGCGGCAGTCAAGTATCCGCCGCAAATTTTATTAACAATTTCAGTGAAGCGTTCTGTGTTTGCGCCAGCACCCAAAGCTTCATATAGTTTAGCAGTGTCAAGATCGGATTCAATCGTTGCTGCAAACGTTGCATTGACAACAGCGTTTTGAAGAACGACATCACGGAAATTGCGCATAATACGCAATTCTTTCAAGCCGCTCACCATAGACGAGATGCCGCGTGTTTGATCGGCACGTGTCTGTGAAAACACATGAATAACATTCCTGCGGCCCCAATCGGTCATGGCAGGAATATATGTAAAATCAGCATCGGTAAGATTGTAAAAGACATCCGACGGATGCCGATTGCGAATATAATAGCCAATTGCACGGCCACGTGAGTCTTTACGGATACCACCAACCGTATAATTATCACTGTTGGGAATACCTAAAAATGGTGTTCTAAGCCGATCAGGGTCAATGATCTGAACAGCGGTGCTATAATAACGATCTGGTTCGTCTTCAATCCATGGGCAAGTTGCAATAAACTCGCCATACATAAATTCAGTCGCAATCGCTAACCGCACAATCTCGCTTAACGTATTATGACGGGATGCATCCGGCCAACATGATTGGCTTTCTGCCCATAACGTGAATTTCTGCTCGACTTCTTCCTGAAATTCTTTTTCCCATGTCTTATCCAAACCGAGAACAGCACTATTAGGCTTGGAATTTAAAAGATAAGCAGAGCCTACAATGTTATCCATACGGCTATTCAAAGCCGCACTTATAAAGCCATCGTTACGAACAGAGGCACGAACACGTTCGTCGACAGTTTGTTTTTCAGGAAGAATATCTACGTCGGCAGAACCACTGCTGGTTCTCCATGTCATTAATTCGGCACTACGACGAGACGCACCTTCATAAGCACCACCAGCAATAGCCATATGCGTTGAACGTCGACGACTAGCAATATCGCGTTCAATATCGTCTAATATAGATCTATGTTCAACGGTGGTGATCGCCGTCATTAGCAAAGCCTCAATAGATGAAATATAACGGCCCTGTAGCGCGACTTTGGTTACCTTGACACGCCGCTAGGTCGTTTTTCAATTCATTAATGTAGCCCTGTAAATCCGATTTTTGAGCAGGTGTATAGCGCACCTGCTCCCCGTTCTGGTCAATAAATAAATAAGCTGCTTGACCGGTAATAAGCTCATGCAAAGCCTCTTCGGCTTCTTTAAGCTTGTCGGCAATTGCTTGGCATTCCGGTTTTACTTGGCAGCTTGTAGCACCCATGTTCAATCTCCTAAGACTATCTTATACATATTTTTATTAAGATAGCGAGTCCCCCAAAGCAGATAAATCATAAAGCTTTTCAACACGATCAAACGGGCTTGACTGTTCACTAGGCATGAAAACAAAATCATTTTCATCCCATTCTTTCGCCCATGAGGGCGGGTTGTTCCAATCAATTCCTTCGACATTAACATAAACGCTAACACATATAGCTATACAATAGCAAAGTAAATCCCACGATTCATTGGCAGCATCACCATTTTTTTGCCATTTGCCGTCTATACAGCTTTCAGAAGTCAACTCTTTATAAAACCAAAGCGGAAGCCAATCTGGAAATAAAACAGCTCCACCTTTATTCGTATCACCTTCGATTACATCTGTATCACGTCTCGAAAGCATACCGTTCGCTTGGTTTTTAACCATATTCGAGTTAATCTGCAATAGCGGAATTTCGCCTCTGGCATTTGCATATTTGTCATGCTTTTGAGATTCCGGATATGTAAGCTTGACACGTGGTGCAGTTAAACTTGTAATACCTTTAACAAGGTGAAACCGCAAATGATGCCCTTTGCCAGTCTTGTCATCACGTAAAGATCTCCAGAAGTCATAAGCTTTACTTGTCACACCGGCTTTACCACCAGAGTCGCAAGCGATCGCTTTAATCGACATACAACGCCCGCTATCATCATCAAGCTCGTATGTCTTCTCGATAACTTCTTTGATTAGAATATCCCAGTCCTCAAGATATGCAGCAGGTTCCAATGAAAGAAACTGGTCTCGGCGATCTGGGTCACGTCGATTACTATATCTAAGAGCATAACGATCAATAATAACAACATTAAAATTTTCGCAAATGCCATGAATTTGAACCTCAAAACGATTGCCTTGAACGTCAATGCAAGCCACAAGAAAACGAACCCCCGCGGGTATCTTTCTCTTCTGATATGGCTTTGACGCAGCCTTTAAGGACTCTGGTGTACGTTCAGCACGTATGGCAACAGATAAATATGGCAATCCTTGGTCAACATTTGTAGTTGTTCGCAAGCTGGCGTCATCGCCTGTTAAATCGTACTCACTTTTGGCTTGCAGATATTTGGTTACAATCTCGGCCCACGTCATGAACAATGCAGCAGGGCCTTTAAGCCAAAAACTTGCCGTATTAGATGCAATAGGCTCACCAACAACCGAACGATCTGCCCTAACAATTTGGCCGCCCTTAACCCACATGCCATTTGCGTTTAACGCTTTGCGGCCATCACCGCCATTTTTTGACGGTGTAAATGTATGGGCAAAACCACAAAACGGGCAATTCATGGTTGCCATTTCACCAGCTTCCACGGGGTCACTACAATCAGGATACGACAGATATTTGAAGTCTCCTTCAAAAGGTTGACCGCATTTTTGACAGAACCAATAAAACCTTCTACGATCGCCACGATTGTAGAGCGCAAGGATGCCTCCGGTCGGCGGTGCTTCGTGTGAAGACGTCGGTGACCAGTTAGGGTCGGTCATATCGAAACCCGGCGACGATTCAGCAACTGTCATGCCATAACGCCCGAAAGTCTGGGCACGTTTCTTCGTTAATTCAAACGCAGAACCCTCTCCATCAATGTCTGGCGCAAGGCGATCATAGTCGGAAATCCAATTGCGAGGAATGGTCTTTCCGGATAGCTCCGACACTGTCGGCCAGCGTATAAGAATATCTGTTCCGCTTGTGAAACGCACCTCTTGAACGTTCATTGAATTGAGGCCGCCAAGGACTTTATCATGCATAACTGGGCACAAGCGCAACATCCGTTGAAGTTGACGAATTGACCAGTCACGGGCAACACTGCGAGTCATCTGGACTACCATAATATCGGCAGGGTCGCTTACTTGCGTATAAAGCAGCCAATTGTATAAAAGATCGGTCTTGCCGCAACGGGCAGGACCGGCAAAAATCATGGATGTATAATCAAGGGAAGTGAGTGCTTCCATCGGCTCGACGAGATACGGTGCCATTGAATTATCCCAATAGCCAACATACGAACCCGCATTCGAGATAAAACGGTATTTTTCAGCAGCCTGTGCAACCGTCAAACGCTCGATCGGTCGAACGCTAACCGCGACATCATTAAACAGCGTTGAAAAGTTTTTATACATTAGATTTCAATTTTACCCTGAAAATCATCGTCATCCTTTTCAGCAGATTTTTCATCTTCATCCGCTTCTAAAGAATTACCAAAATCATTTTCTTTGGCTGTGTCAATGTTTTGCAGATAGATCTCGTTCTGCATACTGTCGATTAACGCACCAACATCACGCAATTGTTTGTTAGATAGCTGCAACATACGATCAAGATCATCCGGTAACAGCTGCAAACGCGATCGAAAGTCCTGCATTAACTTAGCCATTAATGACTTTACTTTTTTACTTTCCCAAAGATCGCCAGCCCGTTCTTCGTACTTCTGCCGCTTTAATTTAGCGTTCCAGAACGTTTCTTGCAACTTGTCGGGCAAATCATTAGCTGTTAATTCGACGTTTGAATTGCGTAAAACGGCCTTTGCATCTATTAAAAATGAACAAGCCTCCATTAAACTATAGCGTGGATTGCCGTCGTCATCATAGCCGATCGGGTGCATCATCTGGGTATATTTATTAACTTTATATGTGGATAGCTTAAAAAAACTGCGCAAAAATTCAGCGTCGACTCCTTCGGTCAACGCATTTAGCAATTTTTTATTGCGCGCATTCAACATATTCTATACCCGCAATTTATCAATTACATCTTGCTGCGTTTTGGCTCGCTTATCAAGCACCGGTAGCAATTTTTCATCAATGGTATCCTTGGCAATAATTCGATACATGTATACTTTCCGAGTCTGCCCACGTCTATTCAAGCGTTTATTAAACTGTTGATACAATTCAAGGTCGCTTGTCAAACCATACCATATTATATTGCGGCCGCCATATTGCAAATTTTGCCCATGGCCGATAGATGCAGGATGCCCCAACAGCATCTTGATCTTACCTTCATTCCAAGCCGCTTTAATCTTGCGCGCATCGCCTTCGTTGAACACAACAGCATCTTTAAAGACGCTTTTGATACGTTCCAGATCAAACTTGAACGTATATGCCACCAAAACCGGCTCATCGCCAATCTCTTCCACGATCTCCTGTAAGGCTTTCAGCTTCTCGTCATGAACAAAAACATCTTTCGGCTTACCGCCATATTCGCTTGTTTTGTAAACGCTCCCGTTGGCAAATTGTAAAAGCTTGCTATGTAGAACACCTTTGTTTGGTGCCTCAACATCATACTCTTCACTTACAAGAGTATCTCTAAATTTCTTATATTCTGCCATGATTTTAGGCGGCAATTTAACTTTAAAGTCATATTTTACCACCGGCGGCAATTGCGCCAGATCTTTTTCGTCAAGTGAAACACAAACATCTGAAATAAGACGCAAAATCTTGGCAGGTGCATCTTTGCGCATCTTCCAATCCCACGCCATAAAACCTTTATCAAAAAACATACGGTGAAACGCGGTCATGTTTTTGCCCAACCGTTTGCCACCGTCGACAATACGTATTTGCCCCCAAATATTACCAAGCATACGTGGAACCGGCGTACCAGTCATAACAATATGGCGATAACAATTATCAGACATAGCAACCAATGAACCGAATCTGCTTAACCGCATTGTGCGTTTGCCGTTATTATCAACACCGGCAGGCACTCTTATACGCCCATTTTTAGCAACAGTACTTTCATCCAGAATAAGCATATCATACGGCCAGCCCTTGCCATGCGGATATTGTGCCCAAAGCCAAGGTACGGCCTCAATATTAATGATATGAATAGGTGTGTCTTCGCGTGCGAGATCTAACCGTCGTTGTTGCGCAACGGCTGTGCAATATTTTCCTTTGATACTCGCAAGAAACGCGTTTCCCTTTTTATCATTGCCATACAAAGCGGTTCGCAAATATTTAAACGTTTCATTCAAATCATCCGGAACAATTACATCAGACGGTTCGCAGCGTATTAAAGTAAACGGCCATCCATCCAGATGCTCCCATTCACCAAACTCATCCGGCCATGTCGCTTCCGACACCTTTATCGGTGCAACAACCAAGACCTTTCTAATCGCGCCCTCTTTCAAAAGATCGGTTGCCGCAGTCAAAGCCATAACAGTCTTACCGGCACCCATTGGCAGCACATACATGCAGCTCCGGCGATCTTTCATCATAGTCGAGAATTTTCTCTGGACTGGGTCAAGGTCTGATCTTTTGTGGTATCTCATTGGTAAGTGTCTCTGCTAAGTCAATGCCGTTCTCGATATTGTCAATCACATAAATGCGCATTCCAGCAGCGCGCATCTTTTTATGTTCAATAACCTGCGAGGCACGGGGCTTTTCGCCTATATTTTTAAATTCAATGAAAATACAAACGCCATTTCGCATTAAAATACGATCAGGCGCACCAATTTTACCAATCCAGCTTAATTTACGAACCAGCCAGCCAAGCTCTTTAAAGCGTGTAACAACTTTTTTTTCGATATAGGATTCAAGCATTTATATAAAACTCTTCGCCAAAAATTTACCGGTCGACGGGCAATATCGTGTTCCACGGGAACAATTTTTCCATCTACAATTGTACTATGCGGAATTTTAGGATTTTTCAAAAATTTTTTAAGACGATCTTGCATCTTTGGCTGCTTTTCTTAATTCAGTGCGTTTTCGAGTAAATGCCCGCATCATTCCCTTCACTTTCTCATTCAAATCTTCAAAATAGCCTGTTTTATATAAAATATCGGTAGCGCGATCAAAGTACCACTTATAATCAATATCATCCGGAAACTCATCCGGAAGCTCCATAGCTGGCATCCCCTGCTCGCTATCCGGAACCTTGGAAAATAAACCGCTTTTTGTGGGAGTCGCTAAACGCAAGCAATCAACGCTATTTACCGAATGATACCATCTGATCGTTTTTCCAAGATATTTACCGTCATAGGTTGCCCCACTCTTGGCTTTACGAACCGTGAGAAATTTTGAAAAGTCACGGCAGCCAACAATAGTATCCATAAGCGGCGTACCGTGCTGAATATACTCAATCACGGCACGAACAGAGATCTCGCTTGCAGGGTTCAATGTCAAATCACCAAGGTTTAGAATACCCTTAGCTTTAACGGTGTCATCTGGTTCAAACGCAAGGTAAGTGTTCACATTCATAGACAAGATTGCGTTATATGGCGTGGCTTCGGTCTGCAAACCGGTTTTCTTTTCCCACCAGTCAATAATATCATCAACCAGCTTTTTATTACTTTTATGATAATAAAGAACGATACCATCCGTATTCGCGCTAACCACTTTAATATCGCAATTTGTTAGCTCTTCAATCAGCATAAGCAGTGCCAACTGGCCGGTTAAAGTGGTCTGAATGAGCAAATTTGGCGAAAAAAGATACGAATATGGGTCGCCAAACTTACCAAAAGAACCGTTGATAACAATCTTAAGCGTCTTTGCTTGCTGGTTATAATGTTTGGTTTCTTCTAGGTTGTTAGACGTTTTAGCAGCTTTTTTAGCGGCAATTCGCTTATCAACCAGACTTTTATAGATCGGGGTAAACGCCCAACCCATATTTTGCGGGGCTAAGCCCATATTTATGATTAGATTCGGGTAATATGACGTAACATCGTGGTCCTCTAAGAGATAACCATCTTTTGCAACAATTGTTCGGCAGGATTCATTCGAGTGAAGGCCACCAATACCCATTGAATAGGGCTGATCGTCAATAACAACGGGACTGTTACGCAAAAATTCCGGCAACTCGATCTTGCGGTTACCACCAATAACAAAAAGGTGCTCTTCCAGTTTGTCTGCCAGCTCGTTTAGCTCTTTGGATTCAAAGCTGATAAATTTAGGGCATTTATAATGAAACGGCCTCACGGATGCGGGGTCGATCTTAGAAATATCAGTTTTTAAAACATGCTGTACTTCTTTGACCAAAACAGCTTCTGCGATCTGTGCATCACTCTTTGACAAAAGATCTATTTTATATTGGTTGCTCATGTCACGGCGCAAGCTGATCTGCTCATCCAAAACCTTGAATAATTCAGCAGTTGCGACAAGATCTCCGTTGACGCAATAATCCTTTACCTTATCCTGTTTTTCACTTGATAATTCAAGTGAAGGTTCGTACGGAAGATCTTGTAATCGCTTACAATTTATACGGCCTGCATAGGTCTTCAACGACACCATTTTTCCGGGGGCCACTTCAAATAAATCTATGTGTTTTAAGCCCTTCGGAACGTTGATTCCGTACTCTCTACGAACATCCCATGACGACATTCCATAGACAATAATTCGATCTGCGATTTCCTTTAATTTGGAAACTGGTTTGCCTGCGATCGCTGCATAGATAATGACGAGATCGAAACGAATGGTGTTAAAACCAATTGTTTCCCGATCTGCCATATAATTATTTAACGAAACCCGCTGCTTGTCGTTCAAACGGGTATTCGTCTCTATCGTCGTAACTATTTCTGTTTGCAGATCTTTCGCTGCAAACAGAAAATAGTTTGGGTATATCTCTATGTCGATCACAGACTGCATTAGATCTTGATCTCACCATCATCATCATCATCGCGACGAGAACGACGGGAAGAAGGCCGTTCAGGTTCGCCACGCTCATCACGACTATTGCGATCATCACGACTATTGCGATCATCACGCCTATAATCTCTATCGCGGTCGTCACGGCGATCACGATTGCCGCGTCTAGAACCTCTATCACGGTCATCACGGTCATCGCGATCATCGCGATCATTGTGGTAGTCACGTTCACTGCGACGTGAACCTCTATCACGGTCATCACGGTCATCACGGTCATCACGGTCATCGCGATCATCTCTATCACGTTCACTGCGACGTGAACGGCTACCACGAGACTCATTCGCATCCGGTTCATCCCGACGACTGCCGCGAACACGGCTATCTACCATGCGATCAAATGAATCACCCTCATCTGGGTCAGGGCTGTTGAAATCAAAATCAGAAACGTCAACGGATGAATGCGTCGCAAATGCTCTATCATCTTTATAAAATTCCAAGCCAAGCAAGGAACAATTAACGCGTTTTCCAAATGAATTGTTCTGCGCCCAAATGCGCACAATAGCGTTCACACGGCAGCCTGCATAGAAAATTCTACGGATTTCCAAGTCATCCGTAACATATTCCTTGCGATAGATAAGTTTAGGCTGGTAACCCTCATTGGCGGTAGCTGAAAGGTAGTACTTATTCTCATAGCCTTCCCAAACTCGATCGTTACCATCCATCTTATCATTGCCGTTTTTCAACGGAAGCTTGTCATCGCCAAGCTTGATCTTTCCACGCCATGTTTCCTGAATAATATCATCAACAGCGTCTTCAATATCATTCAAGGCTCTTTCCCCTTCACGTGTGTCGGGGTCAATAATAAGATGCGCCGAATATTTTGGTGGCGTATCATTCTTATTCTCTCCGAATGCTACGGGTTTATCGAGGTTTGGGAACGATAACCTCACGTTCGCAAGCTTCACATTATATGCATCTGTGCCAGACGTTTTCTCACTCATCGGAATCTCCTTCATTGAACATATCCATGATTGTTTTTACAGCGGGTAACTTACTCGATTCATCAACCAGAATGATCGACTTTCTGGTTCGCAATATATGTTTGGGAATAT
>CAMLLT010000003.1 GCA_946480935.1 uncultured Bartonella sp.
GCCGCCTTACGCCGGGGCGGATAACCTTGACGGCTACTTTACGCAGACTCCCGTCAGGATTGCGCACAGTGGCCGGGTGAACTTGTGCCATTGAGGCGGCTGCAATTGCCGGACCGAACTCGACAAAAAGATCGTCAATTTTGCGGCCGAGCGACCCTTCGATTTGGGCAACAGCCTGTTCATGAGGAAAAGTATCGACATGATCTTGTAGTCGCGATAGATCTTTTGCTACTTCCGAGCCGACAATATCAGGGCGTGTTGCAAGAAACTGGCCGAGCTTGATATAGGACGGGCCAAGCTTGTTGATTGCCCGTGACATATTTTCGGACCGGTTGGTATTTTTGCTTCTTTTTCTGGCAAACCAGCCAGCGAAACGATGGAAAAACGCCATTGAAGCGGGCAAGCCATCGCTTGGAAGTGCGCTCAGCACACCCTCTCGTGCCAGAATGAAGCCGACACGTAAAAGACGGAAGGATGCGGCAAGTTTCGACATTCAGATCTTCCAGCCAGAGTGCATTGCGGCAATGCCACCGGTCAGATTACGGTAACTTACATGAGAAAAACCGGCTTCCCGTATCATTGCGGCAAAATCTTCCTGCTTGGGAAATTTGCGGATTGATTCAATAAGATAACGGTAAGACTCTTTGTCACCGGCAATCATTTGCCCAACGCGCGGTATGCCCTGAAATGACCAGATGTCATAGAGTTTATCAAGAATCGGCATCTGAACTTCCGAAAATTCAAGGCACATAAACCGCCCACCCGGCTTCAAAACCCGATAGGCTTCCGACAAGGCTTTGGCAATGTGGGGAACATTGCGAATGCCAAATGCAATTGTATAAGCATCGAATGTATTGTCTTCAAAGGGAAGTTTCTCCGCATTCGCCTCGACAAAATCGAGATAAGGAAGGAGCCCGTTTTTCTTTGCTCTTTCGCGGCCTACTTCCAGCATGGAACTGTTGATGTCAAGAACGGTTGCATGGGCGTGGCGACCGGAAGTTTCGACAATACGGAAAGCAATGTCACCTGTACCACCGGCCACATCAAGTACTTTATAACCATTAAGATGCGAAGGATGGAGCCATGCAACAAACGCATCTTTCCACAAACGGTGCATTCCTACCGACATGACATCATTCATAATGTCGTATTTTTTGGCCACAGAATGGAAAACTCCGTTGACCATCGACTGTTTTTCCGATTCGTCGACTTTCTTAAAACCGAATGTTTCTTCCATCCCGCCTTTTGCGCCGACGCGCTCTGTCTCAGCAGTCATATTTGTGACCTTTCAAATTTATCCCGTCTTTTTTCTAGCCTAACTTATCCGTTTAGGGAATGGGCTCTGATGAAAAAGTAGAGCCGCGGGCGCTTCGCCCTTTTCATTCCACTCTAATGGTTTTATACGACATATAGAATGCTGAAATGAGGAGAAAAGCCCATGGGTTTAACAATTGTTTCCCACCCTCTTGTCCAACACAAATTGACAATGATGCGCCGCAAAGAAACATCGACTGCCGAATTTCGCCAGCTTGTGCGGGAAACAGCATTCTTGCTCGGCTATGAAGTCACACGTGATCTGGAGCTTGAAACCGTTCACATCGAAACACCGATGGAAGAAATGGAAGCGCCAATGCTCAAGGGCAAGAAACTCGTTCTTGCCTCGATTTTGAGAGCGGGCGAGGGGCTGCTTTTCGGCATGCTTGATCTTTTGCCGTCTGCACGCGTTTGTCATATCGGCCTTTACCGTGACCATAACACACTTGAAGCGGTTGAATATTATTTCAAAGCCCCCGAAGATATTTCGGAGCGTCTGGTTATCGTGGTCGATCCGATGCTCGCAACAGGGAATTCCGCTGTCAAAGCCATTGAACAATTGAAAAAACACGGTGCCAAACAGATACGGTTTGTGTGCATATTAAGTGTTGAACAGGGAATCAAACAGTTGCAAAAGGCCCATCCCGATGTCGATATTTTTACGGCCTCGGTTGATCGTGCACTTGATCCTGCTTCCTATATTCTTCCTGGCCTGGGCGATGCAGGCGACCGTATGTTCGGGACAAAATAATATTGCTTAAAGCAATAGCGAGTGTAACAAACTCTGTTTGCGGAATATGAAAAAAAACAACAAATGCTTTTATTATGTTCTGCACATTGCGGAGTTTAATAGACTAACTTCGGTTCTTTCGGGTTTTATCTTGCAATCTGTGAAGCAGAGCTTTCAATGCAAAGGCTTTGATTGATTAAAAATTTTTTTCAGTTTTTAGCCAGTGAGCCGGACTATTGGAAATGGGCTTGGGGTGAAGCTTTACCCTTGCATCGCATGGAATAAAAACCATATGCAATAAACGGGTACCCGAAGATTATGCAATTTCTGGTGGTACAACGGGTGAACAATACGAATGGAGGATTAAGATATGACAATAAACAAAATTCGCATGATTGCACTTGCTGCTGCCACTGCGATTATTGGTCTTGCCGGTTTTTCAAGCTCGTCTTTTGCAGCAGAAAAAGCGCGTATCAGCTGGTCGGCTTTAACCACAAAACTGGAGCAAAGCGGTTTTAAAATTCGCGAGCTTGATGAAAAGCACGAAGGCTGGAAAGCCGAAGTTACCGACAAAAACAACCAACGTCTCAAGCTTTACATTGATCGTCAGGGGAATATAACCCGCCAAAAAGTCGATGATTGATTATCGGGCGTGAACGGCGTCCGAGCTGGTAACCGGTTTTCCTGAAACATTCGGGATGCCGGTTTTTTTGACAAGATGAATAGCAACATCAATATGGCTTATTTCGAAGCCTTCAGGTGGAAGCGGGAGCTTCTGCACAAGCGGCTCATGTCCGTAAAGCGCAGTCACCTCACCGTTCTGATAGTAGAAAAAACTGCTGTTACGACAATTGACGATAAAGAACGATTTTTGTCCCGAAGACGCAACGGGTCTAACCAGCCCTGCTTTTGTGAAATGGTGCAGGGTATTATATATTGTTGCAAGTGAGATATCTGCACCCGAGAAAGCGATATCCTCATGGAGTTTGCTTGCATCTATCAACCGGTTATTTTTCCCGAAGATATGTGTTGCAACAATTAATCTTTGATGTGTTACACGAAGCCCACATTTTTCCAGTAAAGCCGACAATTGTTTTCCATTTTTCATTTGTCCGGCGTCGAATCGAATGTGTTGTACCTCAACCGTCATAAATTCTCCCCTACAAGTGCAACTATTGGGCAAATGTCCGCCAAATCATTTTATATAAATGCTAATGATTTGCAGTTGCAATTACAACAATGGTCTGATACGCAATAAAGAAATTGCAAATGATTTGCAATAAGAAAAATCAATGAGAGGATTTTTGAAAATGAAACCTGCTTTTTTGCAACAGGTTGGTCTCAAAACAATCATGTTTGCGCTCATAGCAATATCTATCAGCGCTTTTTCGACAGCGAGTGGTTATGCAGCCCAGAAATTCAAAGCTGTGACAACATTTACCGTTATCGCCGATATGGCACAAAATGTTGCAGGAGATGCAGCCGAGGTTCAGTCCATAACCAAACCGGGTGCGGAAATTCATGAATATCAACCGACACCACAGGACTTGATGCGGGCACAAGGTGCCAATCTTATTTTGTGGAACGGATTGAATCTGGAATTATGGTTCGAGAAATTTTTTGACAATATTCATGATGTACCAGGTGTTGTCGTTTCAACCGGTGTTGAGCCTATGAGTATCAATGAGGGGCCATATAATGGTAAACCCAATCCTCATGCATGGATGTCGCCTACGTCCGCTTTGATCTATGTTGACAATATCCGCGATGCATTTGTCAAATATGATCCGGAGAATGCGGAAACCTACAAGCAAAATGCAGAAATTTACAAAGCCAAGATCAGGGCAACAATTGATCCGATCAAGCAAGAACTGTCAAGCTTGCCAGAAGAGCGGCGCTGGTTGGTTACAAGTGAAGGAGCCTTCAGCTATCTCGCCCGCGATTTCAATTTGAAAGAACTTTATCTATGGCCGATCAATGCCGATCAGCAAGGCACGCCCCAACAGGTCAAGCATGTCATTGATGCCGTGAACAAATATAACATTCCGGTTGTTTTCTCGGAAAGTACAATTTCGGATGCACCGGCAAAACAGGTAGCCCGCGAAACCGGCGCCAGATATGGCGGTGTGCTCTATGTCGACTCGTTGTCCGAGGCTGACGGCGTTGTTCCCACTTATATCGATCTACTGAAAGTAACGAGTTCCACCATTGCCAAGGGACTAGCCAAATGAACGCCCAGTTGAACACAGTAGGAATTTCGGCATCACATATTACAGTGACCTATCGTAATGGCCATACGGCGCTTCGCGATTCAAGTTTTGAAACGCCAACGGGTTCTATTACAGCATTGGTCGGTATCAACGGTTCCGGCAAGTCTACGCTATTCAAAGCCATCATGGGATTTGTCCGTTTATCGCGCGGCAATATTACTATTTTCGATATGCCGGTGCGTCATGCGCTGAAGAAAAATCTTGTTGCCTATGTTCCTCAAGCGGAAGATGTCGATTGGAATTTTCCTGTGCTGGTTGAAGATGTCGTTATGATGGGCCGTTACGGTCACATGAATTTTTTGCGCCAGCCAAAAGATGTCGATTATGCCGCTGTGACAGACGCTTTGCAGCGGGTAAATATGCTCCCCTTCCGCAAACGCCAGATCGGTGAATTATCCGGCGGGCAAAAGAAACGTGTCTTTCTTGCCCGCGCTATAGCGCAGGAAGCAAAGGTCATTTTACTTGACGAACCTTTTACCGGCGTTGATGTCAAAACCGAAGATCAAATCATCTCGTTGCTCAGAGAAATGCGCAAAAGCGGTGCTGTTATGCTGGTTTCCACGCATAATCTCGGCTCGGTGCCCGAATTTTGTGACCGCACGGTTTTGATAAAGGGTACGGTTCTGGGTTATGGCCCGACGTCGGAAATTTTCACCGAAGAAAATCTCACAAAAACCTTTGGCGGCGCATTACGACATCAGGTGGTCACCCCTCAACAAACATCTGCCGGAGTTGATATTGTCAGCGATGACGAAGATCCTCTTGTGCTTTCTCCTTATCAGCAAAAAATGTAACCACAATGATAGACCAGTTTTTGGAACCTTTTTCATATGATTTCATGATAAATGCCATGTGGGTTTCCGCATTGGTGGGCTGCGTTTGTGCTTTTCTTTCAGCTTTTTTGATGCTCAAAGGCTGGTCGCTGATCGGTGATGCGCTCTCCCATTCGATCGTTCCCGGTGTTGCCGGAGCCTATATGTTGGGGTTGCCATTTTCGCTGGGTGCTTTTTTTTCAGGTGGGCTTGCTGCCGCTGCCATGCTGTTCTTCAACGAGCGAACGAAATTGAAAGAAGACACGATCATAGGTCTTATTTTTTCGTCCTTTTTTGCACTCGGGCTGTTCATGAAATCGTTAAAGCCGATGGCTGTGAGCATTGATACAATCGTACTCGGCAATATTCTGGCTGTAAGCCCGACAGATATTTTTCAGCTGGCAATGATCGGCGTCATTTCACTCATTATTCTCTCCATCAAATGGAAAGATATGATGGTGACTTTCTTTGATGAAAATCATGCCCGTTCAATCGGTATAAATACCAAGGGGCTGAAAATTTTGTTTTTTGCATTGCTTGCAGCTTCAACAGTTGCCGCCATGCAAACGGTCGGAGCCTTTCTGGTCATTAGTCTTGTGGTCACCCCCGGGGCAACTGCTTATCTGATAACCGACCGTTTCGAGCGCTTGATTGTTCTTTCGGTTATCATCGGTATTCTCACAAGTATCATCGGCGTATATGCAAGTTATCTTATCCATGCGCAAACCGGTGGCGTCATCGTATTGTTGCAGGCAACGCTCTTCACGCTCGCTTTCATTTTCGCACCCAAACACGGTTTTATCGCTGCACGCTTGCGCGCAAGGAAAGTTCAACAATGATTGACGCACTTTTATTTCCCTTTCAATTTCCTTTTATGATCAGGGGAATGCTGATCACTATGATTGTTGCCATCCCCATGGCAATGCTTTCCAGTTTCTTGATTCTGAAAGGCTGGTCGCTATTGGGCGACGCCATTTCACATGCCGTTTTTCCCGGCGTTGTTGTCGGTTATATGATGACACCTGCCGCGATGTTTGTTCTGGGACTTTTACCCTTTGTCGCAGCCGAGGCTCTCGACCGGTCCGATGTTACTATGGCAATGATGGCCTTCGGCGCCTTTCTTGCGGGCATGGTTTGTGCGGTTCTCACCGGTTTTTTGGGAGCCAACAGCCGTATCAAACAAGACACAGTGATGGGTGTGGTGTTTTCCTCAATGTTCGGTTTGGGGCTGGTCTTGGCAACCAGTATAGAAAGCGAACTTCATTTGAACCATATCCTGTTCGGCCATTTGTTGGGTGTCAATTGGTTAGACATTTTGCAAACATTGATAATCTCCTTTTTGGTTGCAGCAGTGCTTGGAGCCAAATGGCGCGATTTTTTGCTGTTTTGTTTCGATCCGGTTCAATCAAAAGCTGTTGGCCTTAATGTTGGCTTTCTTCATTATGCATTGCTCACAATGATTTCCCTCACGATCGTTGCAGCGCTCAAAGCTGTCGGAATTATTCTGGCAATCTCGCTGTTGATTGCTCCGGGTGCAATTGCTTATCTTCTAACCAAACGGTTTTCATACATGTTGTTGATCGCGATACTAATTGCCGTGACAAGCAGTTTTCTGGGCGTTTATTCAAGTGCTTTTATTGGATCGGATGCAGCATCAACAATTGTATTGATTATGACATTACTATTTATGGTTGTATTTTTTGTAATATCGTTTACCATACGTGATAAGACACCTATAGCTTGAGTATCGCTGATATTTGATGATAGAAGCGAGGTGAATCTTATCACTGGAGCTCTAAACTCTATGAAACGATATGTGATTAATCTTGACCGTTCCGAGGAGCGCTTAACACATATAAAAAGCGTCTTTACCAAAGAAGGTCTCGATTTTACGCGCGTTAAGGCTGTTGATGGGCGCAATTTGTCACAAGAAGACTATGACCGGTTAACACGAACGTCTATCTGGCCTAAACAATTGACCAAAGCAGAGGTGGCCTGTTTTCTCAGTCATCGTGAATGCTGGCGGTTAATTGCGGAAGGTGATGACCCTTATGGAGCAGTGTTCGAGGATGATGTAAAGCTGTCTCCACATGCATATCTGTTTTTGACGAAATTTGATTGGATACCGAAAGGTTGCGATATCATTAAACTCGATACAGCTGAAATCACATGCGTATTGGGAAAATTTAATAAAGAATTGCGTGAAGGATATAAGTTGGCGCCGCTACTCACCAAACATTATTGTTCTGGAGGATATATCATTTCCAAAAGTTGCGCCCAACGACTTTATGACGAAAATAAACAGATCAAAGCGCCCGTCGATGAAGTCATGTATAATCCGGACTGTGGTATATTTCGCACCCTTAAAATTGAACAAATGTTTCCGGCTATTGTTGTTCAAATCGGCATTTCCAGTACCATTTTGTCTGAAAGAAAGACGATAAAAGGCCCTAAACATTTGCGAAGAACAATACCGGAAAAAATGAAGCGCGAATTAAAACGGTTTAAAAAACGCTATCTCATCCCATGGGCTTTGAAGACGTTCCGCGGCTGTTTCTGGGGCGTTGTTCCATTTCATTAATGATAACTAATTGAAAATAATGGTTTTTCTATATGCATAACAGCTATGCAATATTGTCTATTGTTGTTCGGGTGGCATTGAAATAATTTACCTCTCGCTGGATTACTCCTCCTCCCAAATCCAGCAAGTTGAATGCAGCACCTCCTCCTCCCATAGCTGCATTCGGAATCAAAGGCTGCGCATCTCCTCCCGCGCGGCCTTTTTCTTTTCCGATATAATTCTGTTCATTCCCGCTTTCCAGGCATCAATCAGATCTTCCCTTTATTACTTCACGTTCAAAAAGATTTCGCGCGATTGCCGTTTTCCAATTAACAGCTCCGGCAATCCATAAGGCTCCTACTCTCACAATTGATACGGTTAATACGCGATCGCTAATAAATGTTACGGAGAAAGAGTGTTCTGATCCAGTAAAATTGTTATTTCGAATTCACAATCAAGCGACTGGTATTGAATAAGATTTTATTCATATCATTCAAAACATATTTTTATTGATATTGAATTTGAAATAACAACAATATATCAATATAAAAATGGAATTATAATTATTTATTTAAAATAATAACTAATTGTTTTTATATAATTTATTTGAATAAATTTTATAAACATATTTTTAAAATAACAATATTTGATTGATAGAGATATAAGGCAAGAATTTTTTGTTAAGGCAATTGAAACAAAAAAGTGGGCAAAAAATTCTGTGTCAAAAAGTTTTGTCTATCAAAATAGCGCAAACTGTATATGGTTCACATTCTGTTAATAATCGAAGATTTAATTGAGTGACACGAATCTGATTCGTGCCTGCTGCTTGAACCTGTTGAGTTGAGAGGGAATATGCGCGTGAAATCTATTTTGCTTGCCGCCAGTCTGCTAGCAAGTGCAACACTTGCCGGTTGTACAACTACGGGGGGATCGACATCGCCCCTTTCGGCCTATTCACAAGTAAATGATGGCGGGTTTGTTATACCCGCGCTCAAGGCAAACGAGATCAAGCCGGAATTTCGTCGCCAGATCGTCTCTTATCCGACGGATGAGAAGCCTGGTACAATTATCATCGATACGGGGGCCAAGTTTCTTTATTACATAATGCCGGATGGGAAAGCGATGCGTTATGGCATCGGGGTCGGACGTGATGGATTCCGCTGGTCAGGAAATGCTACAATCGGTCGTAAGGCCAAATGGCCAGCTTGGGTACCGCCCCAGCGTATGTTGGTGCGTCAACCGGAATTGAAGGAATTTGCAGGCGGTATGGGGCCGGGTTTGAAAAATCCGCTCGGGGCACGCGCACTTTATCTCTATAAGGATGGTAAAGACAGCATGTTCAGACTACATGGTACGCCTGAATGGTGGACTATAGGCACAAATGTTTCATCGGGATGTATTCGCCTCATCAATCAGGATATAATCGATCTCTATAATCGTGCCGAAATAGGTGCCAAGGTTATTGTTAAATAACCTTTGACCAATTTTTTCCTTCTATAGAAGCGCGGATTTTTCCGCGCTTTTTATTTTTACGATGACTTTGGCAAAGGTCATTGAAAAACCGGATATGTGAAAGTTTTTGAATCATTCGGAGAATGCCGTCATAGAAGTCCGGATGACAAAATCCGCCAGAAGCAGCCTCCTATAGTCGGTATAAAGTTATCCCGAGTGAGAAGGTGCAAGTCATCAGCTGTAATGACCGATTTATCTCGATGGACGAGTTAAGATATAAATTGAAATCAACACCAATACGATAATAGTCGCCAGAGCCAGCCAGAGAACCGGTTGGGCAATGATCATAAACGAACAAAAGCCGACAGCCATTCCGCCAATTGCGAGGAATTTGATAAAAGGTGATATGACCCCCTGTTCTTCCCATTGCTTGATCGGGGGGCCAAAAACTTTATGGTTGTGAAGCCAATTATGAAAACGCGGGGATGAGCGGGCAAAACACCAGGACGCGACGAGTAAAAATGGCACTGTCGGCATGATGGGGAGAACAGCTCCGATAAGGCCCAAAACAATCATCAGGCAGCCGATTACCAGATAGACAATCCGTAACGGACCCGGTGTGTTAAATTCTTTCATCTTTTATCTACGCTTGTTAAAAACTCATAGTTGTATAACAAATTGCCCCAAATTAGGTCAACTAATTGATAATAATGGCAAAAAAGCCTTTTCACGGCCATGTGAACAACACAACCGCCGGTTATATCGGTTTCTCGTTTAATGACCCGAAACTCTAACCAGTTAGCAGGATATGTGTTTTTTAACCGATAAAAAAAGACTTCTTCCGTTCCTGACAGCAATTTTTGTTGTCTGTTTTTTCAATCAAGGACATGCGAGCTTGAATCATGGCCGTATCGGTCATGGTGGTCAATGTGGTGGTGCATCTTGGTATGCACTCCATTCGAAAACGGCTTCAGGTGAAAAGATGAATCCGTTCGGAATGACAGCAGCGCACAAAACATTGCCGCTCGGAAGCAAAATTCGTGTCACTAATAAGTTCAATGGAAAATCCATTATCGTCCGTATTAATGACCGCGGCCCGTTCATTGCCGGACGTATTCTGGATTTGTCCAAAGGTGCAGCCGCCGAGCTTGGTTTTGTACAACATGGACTAGCAAATGTCTGTTATGAACGGTTAAGCTGAGATAAACGTAAAAAAGGGGAAGAGTACTCTTCCCCTTTTTTATTCAAACTTTATAGACCCGAATTTTTGAGGGAACGTAAACCGATTGCAAAACCGATCCAGCCCCATCCTTGGAAGATGAGATCGATCGACAGGAACAATCCCAAAACCCATAGCGTATTGGCCGGCCAGCCGGTTGTGATGATAAGACCGGCAATAGCTGTAATGATACCGGCAGCAATAATCCATCCGTGCCCCTTCAATTCCCGGCTCTGAAAGCCGATAATCACACGGATGACACCGGCAACAACAAGCAAAAAGCCAAGTAGAAAAGTAAACACAGCAGCAGCCAAAATCGGTTGCACAAGGCAGACAATGCCGCCAAATGTATAAAGCAGTCCAGCCAGTAGCCAGTAGAAAAAACGCCCCCAGCTTTTGACGCTAAAAGCGTGGATAACTTGCACAATACCGCCTACAAGCATCATAATGCCGATATAGATCGCAACAGCTTCTGTGGCAAAAGGTAATGTAAATGCTGCTACAATACCGACCAGCAGAAGAATGATTCCAAGAAGCAAAAACCAACCCCATTTCGCCGATAGCTCTCGTGCGCCTTCCAGCGGATTCCAATTATTTGAACTCACGACGGTATTTCCTTTTCAAAAATGACTGTTTCAGAAGAATGTTTTTTATGGCATTGCTCTTTAATTCCGGCAATACCATTTTCACGTCACCTTTAGCATAGAATATAAAAAAGAAATAACATAGAAATAAAGACGGTTAATCATCTTTGCGGTTATCAACCTGTATAAAGACCGATGAAAGTAACGTAACATATGCATGTGTTTATTGAAAATTATTGGCCGCATATCCTCGCCATATTATCTTTTTTTCTGGGGCTTGGTGCCGCAATTCATGCAACTATGACCAAACAGGAAGTCCGCACAGCGATCGGATGGGTCGGTGTTATCATGCTTTCGCCCGTTTTGGGCGCTGTCATTTACGGTATTTTCGGTATCAACCGGATGCATAATAACGTCGTTTATAAACGGCATCGTCACGCTTGGGGAAAAGGCCGCCTGCGTTCCGGTAATTATGATTGTTCGGATAGTTATATCCTGAACCGGTTCGGACGCCTTGCCATGCCGATGAAAAGGCTGGGCGATCATGTAACTCCCGGGCGAATGACTTATGGAAATCACCTGACAGTTCTTGATAATGGCGATGAAGCTTATAGTGCAATGCTTGAGGCTATCGGTGCAGCGAAGCATTCCCTAATCCTCGAATGTTATATTTTTGATCGGGATAGTATGGGAGAGCTTTTCGTTAAAGCCTTGTCGGCAGCGGTGCGGCGTGGCGTTGAAGTGCGCGTTCTTATTGATGCCGTTGGCGCCCGTTATTCAATTCCATCGATTGTTCGTGATTTGCGGCGTGAAAAAGTTCCGGTCGCCGTCTTCAACGGAAATATCATTATCGGTCTAAGACTGCCTTACGCCAATTTGCGCACCCATAGAAAAATTCTTGTTGTCGACGGGAGCGTTGCTTTTACCGGCGGAATGAATATACGCGCCGGTTTTTCCCAGACATTCAGTGGCGAAAAGACAGCAGATGATACCCATTTTCGTGTAGAAGGGCCTGCTGTTGCCGATATTTTTTCAGTTGCAGCCAATGACTGGGCTTTTGCAACAAAAGAGAATCTGGATACAAAAATCTGGGCTATCCAGCCTGTTCAAAAGGTGTCCGATGAAGATGTCTGTATTCGCGTGGTCCCGACGGGTCCTGATCGCTTGATCGAAACCAACCAGCATATGTTGATCGGAGCATTTTCACTTGCTGAAAAGCATATCCATATCATGACACCCTATCTTTTACCGGATCGGGAATTGATCAGCGCATTGGTAACGGCTGCCCGTCGTGGCGTGGAAGTGGATATTGTTGTTCCCGGAAACAATAATTTGAAACTCGTTGATCGGGCAATGCGTGCGCAGTTCGATCAGCTTTTGCGTGACGGGTGTCGTATTTGGCGTGCAAACGGCCCTTTTAATCATTCCAAACTCATGGCTATCGACAATCAGTGGAGTTATGTCGGCTCGTCAAATCTGGATTCTCGTTCTTTAAGGCTCAATTTCGAAATTGATATGGAAATATTCGACGAAACGCTTGCCGGTTATTTGTCACAAAAAATCATTCGCGAAAGAGAAGATGCCCGCGAGGTAAAATTAGAATATCTCGTCAATCGTCCTTTTTTGTTGCGTCTGATTGACAAGATTATCTGGTTGGGCTCACCCTATCTTTAGCATAAGAGCACCTTCATATTTTTTAAATATGTAAAACAAAGAGCCTTATCATCGGCGATCAATTTGTGGGGTCTCTCTCACAACGTGCAGGGGTTAAAAATCGGCTAAAAGTCAAAAACCGGAGCGCGATAAAAACAGCGGAAAAATTTGATTGCCGTTAAAATCAGCCCTTGGTTTCTTGGGAAAATCTATCTCGTTGTCTGTTTTGACCGCTCTTTGAGCAATTTTGTTGCCCCTTCAAGGTCAATTTCCGCCTTGATAGGCAAATGGTCGGAAGCAAGCCTTGCCAATGGCGAATTATGGATTTCTATATTGGAAACAAGCTCGTGTGGATAGGCAAAAACACGGTCGAGTGCCAAAATCGGAAAACGGGAGGGAAAGCTTGGCAATGTGCCGAGCCTTAAATCAAAGAACGGAGCAAGGCTTTTAAGAGAGGATGTCCTGCCTAATCGCCATTCATTCAAATCACCAATCATAATTGTCGGCATGGTTTCGCGTTTTTCAAGAATGGACAAAATGAGTTTTGCCTGTTGAATCCGCGAATGATGTAACAGCCCGAAATGCGCAGCCACAATACGGATAAGCCCGACCGGCATATCGAGTTCGACAATCAGTGCACCACGCGGTTCGACACCGGGCAGATTGAGCTGGACGATATCTTTTACTTTACCATTGCGCATGAAAAGCGCGTTGCCATGCCAGCCAAGTCCACGCGGAGACATTGTATTGATCGGCACACGTTCCAATCCGGTTTCCGACTTTAAAAGTTCCGGATCAAGCAAACCTATCCTTTCACCGAAACGTTTATCAGCCTCTTGAAAAGCCATAATATCGGCATTGAGCTCGGCAACGACATGGACAATGCGTTCCGGATTAAACACATTGTCAACGCCGACACATTTATGAATATTGTAGGATCCTACAACCATATCATAAGTGTCACGATCGGCATCTTTCGGACGATGTCCATGGCGGTTGCGGACAGCCTGTAACAATCTGGTCTGGAGCGCTTTTTGATTTAATTGGCTTGGCCAATGGAATTTTTTATTTTTAAGGATATCCATCATTTTTTTCTGAAAGCAGAGTTGCCCCGCTCGAAAGCTTTTACCATAATATGAAGTGACAGCTTTGAAACTACAAGTTGGGTCGCTTGAAGTTGAAGACTATTACCATCTATTTTTTCATTAAACTATGATAAAAGATTTAATTGTTGCGAGAAAAATTGCGTAACCATTTAACATGGGACAATATCTTCCGTAAACGGTGAAAGACAAAACTATGGCTGATATGAGCGACGATGAAGCAATAATAATCGAAGCTTTTTCACAGAGTACTCCCAGAAAACATTCAGGACCTGTTGCTTTCAACCGAATTGAACTGAATGCGATATTGCGCGTTTATGGCCAGATGGTTGCTGCCGGTGAATGGCGAGATTATGCGATTGACCATCTTGATGATAGAGCGGTTTTTTCCATATTTCGTCGTACTGCCGAGGTACCGCTTTATCGTGTCGAGAAAAACCCGAAATTGGCGAACCGCCAAGGCGCTTACAGCGTCATTGCGGCAAGCGGTTTGATTTTGAAACGCGGCAAAGAACTTCGCAATGTTCTGAAAGTGTTTGACAAAAAACTTTTCAAAATTGTCTGAGCTTTCTATTGGATTTATCTCTTTTGAAGAGCCTCGGAAAACTGGTGCTCTCACCGTTTTCTATTCTATCGGAAAATCATACTCTTTGTCGGATTGGCAAATAGCAAAGACTTTGAATTTTGCCAAAAGAAAACCCCGTCTCGAAAGGCGGGGTTTCAAAATCATTTTATAGTCGAATTATTAGGAGTTGCGATTCTGACCAAGGAATTGCAACAAGAAAACGAACATATTGATGAAGTCGAGATAGAGTGTCAAAGCACCCATAACAACCTTGCGGCCGCGTGTTTCTTCGGCATCGCCTTCATAATACATAACCTTGATTGTCTGTGTGTCGTAAGCGGTAAGACCAGCAAAAATAAGAACACCGATAATCGAGATTGCAAATTGCAATGCATTCGAGCCAAGGAACAAATTGACGACCATGGCAAGTAAAAGGCCAATTAACCCCATAAACAGGAAAGACCCCATGCCTGTCAGATCGCGCTTTGTTGTGTAACCATAGAGCGAAAGGGCGCCGAAAGAAGCCGCAGTGATAAAGAATGTCTGCGTAATGCTTGCAGGTGTATAACGCAAAATGATTGACGAAAGCGACAAACCGACGAGTGCTGCATAGACAAAAAACAATGCGCGTGCCGAACTTGTGCTCAACGACCCGATTTTGAAGCTTAGAAAGAAAACTGCAATAAGCGGAGCAAACATCACAACATAAGCAAACGGTGAGGTATAGAAAGTAACACCGAATGATGTGAGATGAACGCCATTAGGTAATACATAAGGTGTCGGATCGCTTGTTGTTGCAAGTGAAGCAATCACAAACGCTGCAATACCTGTTATAACGAGCCCGATTGCCATCGCGTTGTAGACGCCGAGCATATAACTGCGCAGTCCCTGGTCAATGGAAGCATCGGCCTCGGTAACTGATGTCGGGCGAAAGTTTCTAAAATCAGCCATATAAATAATCCTTTAGCTTGTGTTCCGGACGGTGTCGGAAAATGGCTGGAAAAACTCTCTTCCCCCATTTCAATCCCGGGCGCCGCTGGCGGAACCCCAGCATGCCTAACCGATATTATGGGCATTAATTCGATAAATTACAAGTCTTTCATTATTTCCAACACATTACAATTCTTTAAGAAAACGGGATGGCTTTTCACTCAAAATGTGCCATGTTCCAATGAGACCAAACCCGATTGTGAGAATAAGCGCGGCAAGGACGACCATGACACCCGAGCTAAAGAAAAATTGGGTATTAGTTATCTCCATTTTATAGCGGCCAATCATTGTGCCGGCTATTGTTCCGGCAACAAATGCAAAAATTGCCGTTGCAAGTCCAAGAATTGTATATTCGGCAAGGTAGGCCTTGAGGAGCATTTTGCGGGTTGCACCCAAGGTTTTCAAGACCACTGCATCATGAATACGTGATCTGTTGGTCGACGAAAGTGTGCCGACAAGGACAAGAATTGCGGCAAGAATTGCTATCGCGGATGACGCACGGATTGCAATACCGATTTCATCAACGAGTTTTCTTGCGTCATTAAGAACCTGATGAACCGGTACAACCGTGATCGAAGGGAAACGATTTGCAATGTCGCGCATCAATCCCGCTTCATCGATGCTATGGTTTTTCCCCGCTTTGAAAGTTGCAAGGTAAACATGTGGTGCAGCTTGCAAAGCTTGTGGCGAAAAAATCATCACGAAATTCATATTGAACGAATCCCAATCTACATCACGGAAACTGGTGATGCGGGCCGTTATTTCCCGCCCCGATACATTGACAGTGATGGTATCATCAAGTTTCAAAAACAGTCCGTTTGCTTCCCTTTTGGAAACAGAAACCTCGATTGCATCACTTGTGTCATTTTTCCACCATTTGCCTTCCGAAAGCACGGTGTTTTCCGGCATGGCTGCCGAATAGGTAATATTCCGGTCACCGCGCAACACCCATTCACTTTCTTCTTTAACATGTCTGTTCTTCACCGGTTCACCGTTTATTTTTGTGATGCGGGCGCGCAATGTCGGCATGATCTTGAAACTTCCCGACGGATCCTGATGATGCAAAAAGCTTGAAAAATCGTCTGCATCACTTTTCAGAATATCCATAAAAAAGAAATCGGGAGCCTTTTCGGGAACCGAACCGGATAATTCCGATCTCAAATTGCTGTCGATCGTGGAAAGCGTGACAAGCAGTGTCAATCCGAGCCCGAGTGCCAGAACAACCGAAGGCGTAATGGATTGCGGCCGATAAATATTGGCTATTGCAACGCGCAAAATGGTTGAATGGACATGGGCGCATTTGCGCGCAACAAAATTAATGGTCGAGGAAACCGCTCTTAAAATCAGGAAGACAATAATGACTGCGATGATAAATATGAAAGCAAGTCTTTTGTCCGAGGCGGTCGAAATAGCAAGAATTGCGGTTAAGAGAAGCAATATCGCTGAAATGAGCTGCGCAGATTTATCCGACTTTTTGATTGTCGATACGTCGAAGGGACGAAGAAGCGTGGTTACCGAAATAAAGCGGGCCCGCGATAAAGGCAGTATTGCAAAGGCAGCAACTGTCAATAATGCAAAAATGACTGCAAGGACAAGACTGCTCGGTGAAAAATGCGCATGCCCGAAAAATGGTAAATAGTGGCTGATGACAAAACTTGCCACAAAAGGAATGATCGCTGCGAAAACAAGCCCTATCACAATTCCAATGAGTGCGATGAGCATGATTTGTGAAAAATAAATTTCTTCAATGAAACGCGAACGCGCACCAAGTGCCTTGAATATGGCTATTACCTTGCGTTTTTTATCCATATAGGCACTGACAGAATTGGCAATTCCAACCCCTCCGACAACGAGCGCTGTCAGCCCGATCAGAGTAAGAAAACTGGTAAAACGCTCAATGTTTTTTTGTAAAACAGGAGCAGCATCGACACGGCTGCGGATAGCCCAACCATTTTCCGAATAGTCTTTTTCATGGTTGTTTCGAAGGTTTTCTAAGCTGCTGTCCGACGGATTGTCGAGTTTCAGTCGATAGACAAAATTGTGCAAACTTCCGGGAATGATAAGACCCGTTTCGCGTAAAGCATCAATCGACATAAAAACCCGCGGCCCAAGCTGAAAGCCTTCCGACAAGAGGTCAGGTTCATCCTCGACGACTGCACGAATCGTAAAGTCTTGATCACCAATTCTAATTTTGTCACCAATGTGAAGCTGAAGCCGGTCAAGCAAAAGTTTCTGGATAGCGACACCAAAATCACCAGAGCCATGAGAGCCACCAGAGCCTTTGTCATCTTTTCCGAACAGCTCGTCGTTCGTGGCTTGAGGCGCGGTTTTCAATTTTCCATAAAGCGGATAGAAGCGGTCGACAGCCTTTATTTCGACCAATGTGCCATCATTGGTATCGATACGTCGAGCCATTGAACGCATAAGAATATTTTCGGAAACTTTTCCTTGGGCTTTGAAAAATGCCAATTCTTTTTCATTTGCTTCGCGCTGTGTATGGCTGAAACGTAAGTCTCCAGCAAGAATAACCTGCCCCTGATTTTTAATTTCATTGCTGATATTTTTTGAAACGCCATCCACCCCGCCAATGGCTGCAACCCCCAATGCAATAAGGCAGAGGAAAATATAAAATCCTTTAAGGCCGCTACGCATTTCTCTCAAACAGAAACGCCATGCCAGACAAAGTTCTTGAAATCTTTTCATGCCGGCATCACGCTTTCATTTTCGATACGACCGTTTTTTACATGGATTTGGCGTTGACAACGTGCTGCAAGGCCAAGATCGTGGGTAACAAGCACAGTCGTCAGTCCATGTTCTTTTGCACGTTTGAATATGATGTCTGCAATTGTTTTACCGGTGTCGGCATCAAGATTACCTGTCGGTTCGTCGGCAACCAATATACGGGGATTGGGGGCGAGTGCGCGGGCAATGGCAACGCGCTGTTGTTCGCCACCTGATAATGTTGCCGGATAATGATGAAGCCGCCCGCCAAGCCCGACGCTCTCGAGTTCTTTTTTTGCAATATCGAAAGCTTCCTTGTTTCCCGCAAGTTCGAGCGGAACAGCCGCGTTTTCCCAAGCTGTCATATTGGGAATAAGTTGGAAGGATTGGAAAACAATGCCGATATTCTGCCCGCGAAAAATCGCTGCTTCATCCTCGTTCATTTTGTCGATGCGCGTATCCGCAATGGTTATTTCACCGCTATCGATTTTTTCAAGTCCGGCAAGTACCATAAGCAATGTCGATTTGCCGGAGCCGGAGGGGCCGACTATGCCCACGGTTTCGCCTTGATTTATCGTAAGTGACAATTCCTTTAAAACGTGAACGCGCGAGCTTCCTTCACCCAGAGTAAGATCGATATTTTTCAGTTTAACGAGTGAACTTGCCACAAATAACTCCTGTTCTTATGCCATAAGCTGATTTAAAATATAACTATACTTCTCGTAAAGGAATTGAGAAATAATGTTGCGATCATTCATTTGCGCATTTATCGGCCTTTCTTTTGGCTGCATTGCGAGTTTACCTCTATTTGCGGAAGAATCCGGACAAATACAGGAACCGGCACGGGAAGACAGTGAAACAACAGTTCTTGATGATGATTTGACGCCGCCACGTCCATTCCAGATTGTCGGATTTGGCGATAGTCTCATGGCCGGCTATAGGCTCCCCGTCGACAAATCTTTTACCGCCGCCCTTGAAGCTGCCTTGCAGGCAAAAAATTATAATGTTTCAGTTATCAATGCGGGGGTTTCCGGCGATACAACGACAGGCGGGCGTGAACGTCTTGACTGGTCGGTACCCGAACAAACGGGGCTTGTCATTCTGGAACTCGGCGCCAACGACATGTTGCGCGGTATAGACCCGAAAGTTACGGAAGATAATCTCGATTTCATGTTGTCACGATTGAAAGAGCGTAAAATACCGGTCATATTTGTCGGTATGAAAAGTGCTCCCAACTATGGCAAAGAAAAAGCCCAGCAATTCGAGTCGATCTATCAACGTCTTGCCGACAAATATCATGTCACCTTTTATCCTTTCTTTTTGGACGGCGTAGCAGGGCATCCGGATCTTCAGTTGGACGATGGCAAACATCCCAATGAAAAAGGCGTTGCTGTCATTGTCGAAAAAATGTTGCCGATGATTGAAAAGACATTGAATGAATTGGGCGTTCATCACCAATGATTTGGCATGAGTAAACTGGCATTGGTAAATCGGGTCTCTAACCTCGGGACAAACAAAAGAATTACTCGTAAATGTGTTTGCATATTGTGTTATTCAGGGCTCGTATCGATCTACAGATAAGAGCAAAACAGAAACTGGCGGGCAGGAATTCAAAAAGGAACAAGTAAACTTTCTCGTTATGCCGATTATCAATCTTCATAAAGAACATCCATTGGACGACGGGCGCCAATCAGAAAAAGCCCTGATGGTCCGCCACGGCGTTCAAAGACTTTTTTTGCGACTTGGTATTCCCGTTTTAAGCGAGTTGCCACTTGCCGACGGAAGGCGGGCCGACCTTGTCGGAATCACACGTAAAGGAGAGGTGATTATTGTCGAGATCAAATCCTCGATAGGCGATTTGAAAGCCGATCATAAATGGCCGGATTACCGGATACATTGCGACCGCCTCTATTTTGCCAGTCACAACGAAGTCCCGATGGAACTTTTTCCTGAAGATTGCGGGTTTATTCTGGCAGATGGTTTTGACGGCTATATTATGCGGGAGGCGCCGGAACATCGTATGTCGGCGCCAACACGCAAAGCTGTTATGTTGCGCTTTTCAAGGGTTGCAGCGCGAAGACTTACCCGCGCCGAACTCGAAGGGTTTGATCTTGAGGGCGATGATGACGAAAAAGCCGGATGAATTCACGGAAAATCGGAAAGCCGGCCGTTCACACCTCATAGTAATTTTTTACATTCTTGGGCAATTCCCGACATTCTTGGTGACAAGTTTTCGGCAAAAGATTGCGCGTCGGAATAACCTGCATTTATCAGAGCAGCACCGGCATCAGAGCAGCACCGGCGCAAAAGTGCCAAGCGGCGTTCCGGTTTTCTTCAATTTTAATTTCAGCGCGGTGCACGCTTTGCCAGAATGCGTTGCAAGGTGCGCCGATGCATGTTGAGCCTGCGTGCCGTTTCAGAAACATTGCGGTCACACATTTCGTAGACGCGTTGGATGTGTTCCCAGCGTACCCGGTCTGCCGACATCGGATTTTCGGGAACAGGAGCTTTTTCACCGGCATGACGGGTAAGGGCTCCGAATATGTCATCGGCATCGGCAGGCTTCGAGAGATAGTCGATTGCTCCGAGTTTCACAGCATTGACAGCCGAAGCAATATTACCGTAACCGGTCAATACAATCATATGGGTGTCGGGGCGGATTTTGCGAATTTCTTCAATGACATCAAGACCATTGCCATCGCCCAATTTCAGATCGACGACAGCATATGCCGGTGGACTATGGCGTACATTGGCAATCCCGTCCTGCACTGATTCGGCCGTTGTCACGGTGAAGCCACGTGCTTCCATAGCGCGCGCCAAACGATGAAGAAACGGCTTGTCGTCGTCAACCAGAAGCAATGAAGCGTCAGCTCCGATTGCGTCCTGATCATGTGCAGTATCAGTCATGCAATGTCCTTTATTCGGTCGTTTTGAAAATGTACCTTCGGGTTGTCAACATTAGCCTTGACTGCGACAAAATGTCAAATCATCTAGGACTTGGTTAAGCCCTTTCGGCTCCACGCCAGATAAACCTCTGCACCGAACTCTTTTTTCGGACTATTTCTGAAACGCAAGACTGCTCCGGATCTTTCGAGAAGTGTTTTGGCAATAAACAATCCGAGCCCCAATCCTCCGCCCTGACTATCTGTATGACGGCTTGTGGTATAGGGTTCGCCAATACGATCGAGAATAGACGGGTCATAACCATGGCCATCGTCGATAATGGTGAGGGCTACATATTTTTCATTCCATTTATATTGGATGATGACTTTGCTGCGTGCAAAATCAACGGCATTTTCCAATAAATTGCCAAGGCCATAAAGTATGCCGGGGTTTCTTGGAAAAACCGGTTCTTCGCCAATTGTTTCACCCTTGTCGATAACAATATCGATGCCGAATTCGCGAAGCGGTTCCGAAACTTCTTCTAGAAGTTCGAGAAGAGTGAGATGTGAAAGATGTTCTTCACCTTCGCTGGAAAGTGTCGTCAAACGTTTCAATATATTCCGGCATCTCTCTGTCTGGCTTAACAGAAGACGCAAATCATCGCCAATTTCCGGATCATCCTTTAATCCGTTATACATTTCCTTGACGACAAGCTGGATTGTTGCAAGCGGAGTGCCGAGTTCGTGGGCTGCCGCTGCAGCAAGGCCATCCAGTTCGGATAGATGTTTTTCATGCTGCATAATAAGTTCGGTTGCGCTCAATGCATCGGCGAGACTTCGGGTTTCCTCTGCAACCCTATAGCCATAAGATGTAGTGAAAAGGAGCGAGGAAACAATCGCTGTCCATATACCGTCAACGAGAAGCCTTGGCGTTTCAATCGTTCGTCCCGAATACCAGGGTAAAGGTTCCGAATAAGTCGAGAGGAAACTTGCCAGAATGATAACCAGCAAATTGAGGAAAATAATGTGTTTTCCGGGTAGAGACGTTGCAGATATAACCGCCGGAGCAATCAATAAAACCGAGAAGGGGTTTTGCAGACCGCCTGTCAAATAAAGCAGAGCGGCATATTGCAAAATATCGACACCCAGAATGGCAGTAGCAACATTGGAAGATAGCCGGTCATTGATCGAATAAAAGAATGTCAGAAAAATATTGAGCCAGATGGATGCGGCGATCAATATTGCGCAGGGGACAATCGGAAACTTGAATCCGAGATAGACGGAAACAAAAGCAATTGTTATCGTCTGGCTGAAAATTGCAAGCCAGCGGATGCGAATAAGCGTTGTCGAACGCAAGCGGCGCGAATAGGTGGATGTGCGTCGAAAAAATTCCTTTTCCATCAATTTTGCCTTTGCGAAGTGAGCTTAACTGTTTATTCGGAAAACCGGTTAAACGAAACAATGTCGTTTGATAACGTTTAAAGCCGATATTCGGCTTCATTTCAACTGCCGCGCGGTTTTGCACGCCGTGTCGGAAGTGCGGAAAGCGGGTCTTCCGGCCACGGGTGTTTGGGGTAGCGCCCGCGCATTTCAGCTCTTACATCAGCCCATGAACCGCGCCAGAAGCCCGGCAGATCACGCGTGATCTGTATTGGCCGGTGGGAAGGGGAAAGAAGTTCGAGAACAAGCGGTATATGCCCATCGGCAATGGAAGGATGTTGACTTAGCCCGAATAATTCCTGAACGCGAACAGAGATGAGAGGTGCTTCCCCTTCATAATTGATCGGAATATGAGACCCTGTCGGTACGGTAAAATGGGTGGGGGCTTTTTTGTCTATTTCGTTTTGAAGCTGATAAGGCACAAGCGATATAAGCCCATTATAAATAACTTTCCCGCTTATTGTATCAATCCGTGCTTCTCCGTGAAGAAAAGGCAACAGCCAGTCGTCGAGCTTTTTTAACAGTTCTTCATCCGACATATCAGGCCATGGTTCGCCCAAACCACGGTGTAACCATTGAAGACGGTGTCTTAGTGCAAGGGTTTCTTTTGTCCATGGAAGGAGATCAAGTCCGTGATAGCGTATAGCCTTGATAATAGCATGATCGGCTTCTTCACCCGAGGGGAGGGGAAGCGGTTTTTCGCTTAAATTGATTGCTCCAAGTTTTTGAATTTCTCGTGCTCGGAAAGAACGCGATTGCACATCGAAAGAAAGATCTTTGTGGCGTTCTATTTTATCAGCCAGAACATTGCGGATTGTTTCTTCGTCGATTTTTGCAGCGGCAAGAACACGCGCTTCTTCGGCTTTTCCCATCATATCGGCAACCACCAGATAATCCGCTTTGAAAAAAGGCGAAACTTCATCAACGGCAACGCCTCTTCCATTGGCAAGCAAAAAACGCCCCTTGTTGCCCCTTGCTTTTGCAACACGGTCAGGCCAAGCCAAAAGTAGGAGCCGCCCTGCTTGATCGACAGAAAGCGCGGCCGAATTTTCAAACCCGACTTTGCTTGCGGGCTCGCTCTCAGGCGATTGTCCTTTGGCAAATTGTCCGTTAACAAGGCGTTGAACGAGCAAGCGCGATTTTTTTGACCGGTCGGATTGATCGGTGCGGAATTTTTCAATTCTGCGCCCGATATCGTCGTCGTTTCCACCAAGTCCCCGTTCTGTCAAAATTATGGCAATCTCGCTCGCCAAGCGTGTCTCTTCTATGGTTTTTGTTTTGATAAGCATGGCAGAGAGTCGCACCGGCAAAGCCGTTTCACGCATTTTCTTGCCAATGGGTGTGATGCGGCCGGTTTCATCAATTGCATCAAGTTTTCTTAACAATTCGCGTGCTTCAACGATTTGCGGTTTTGGCGGCGGGTCAAGAAAGACAAGTTTTGATAAATCGGTAATTCCGAATGCAGCACTATCAAGCACAAGGTTGGAAAGATCGGCTGAAAATATTTCAGGTGTTTGAAAATCCTGAAGCGATGAGGTTTGTCCTTCGTGCCAAAGGCGCACCGCAATGCCACGCGCCGTTCTTCCTGCGCGACCGGCGCGCTGGTCGACAGAAGCGCGCGAAGCTCTCACTGTTTCAAGTCTTGTAACGCCTGTCGAAGGTTCAAAAACCGGCACACGGGAAAGTCCGCTATCAATAACAACGCCGATACCGTCAATGGTGAGAGACGTTTCGGCAATGGAGGTTGCAAGAACAACTTTACGACGCCCCTGATCAGCGGGTTTAATTGCTATATCCTGTTTTTTGATGTCCATGGCTCCGTAAAGAGGCGCAATAATGGTATTTTTATCAACCGTGTTGGCAAGCAATTGTGCCGTTTTTTTTATTTCTCTTTGTCCGGGAAGAAAGGCGAGAATACTTTCACGCTGAGACGACAACCAATGACGGATGGCTTTTGCCATAGCTTCTTCGATAGTGTCAGTGGCCTTTCGTGGTTGATAGACAATATCGACGGGAAAGCTGCGCCCTTTTGATTCAATCAAAGGTGCTCCTTGAAGGACTTTGGCAATTCTTGCTCCATCAAGCGTTGCCGACATGACAAGAATTTTTAAATCGGGGCGCAACCCCTCCATTATATCAAGCGTCAATGCCAAACCGAAATCGGCATCAAGGCTACGCTCATGAAATTCGTCAAACAAAACTGCTGCCACCGACGATAATTCGGGGTCGTCGAGAACCATGCGTGAATATACGCCCTCGGTCACCACAATAATGCGCGTGCTTTTGGAGATTTTTTTATCAAAGCGCATGAGATAGCCGACAGTTTCACCGACTTTCTCACCAAGGCGGGATGCCATTTGTCGTGCCGCAGCGCGTGCTGCCAAGCGCCTTGGCTCAAGCAGAATGATTTTTTTGTTTTTGCACCAATCCTGTTTTAACAGATGAAGTGGCACGAGCGTGGTTTTGCCAGCACCCGGCGGAGCAACAAGAACAGCTTTTCCATTCGAACCGAGAGCTTTGTCGAGCTCGGGAAGTGCTTCGGTAACTGGAAGGCTTGTGTTGTCTGGGGTCATAAGGTGTTTGTGGATAATTGTTGGCTGATCTTGAATGTGAACAAAAGAAATAGACTTTCATATACGAAATGCCAATAAATAAAACAGTGCCGATAGTTAAAACGTTGGAGGCGCTTAAAAAACGATCGGGGAGTTTTAAAAAATATTATGGATAGGGTGAACGCCAACAGAAACGAAACAGCAGACGCTTTGCCGTTCAAAGAGCTGATTGATGCACTGGACAAAGGTTTTGCTATGGGGTGTGCCAAGCCCGAGCGCCAACATCTGAAATTGGGAAAAAAACAAAACAACCCGCCGATTATGTTGTTGATGCCGGCTTGGACAAACTCGGAAGTTGGACAACAATTTTTGGGCGTGAAAATTGTCAATGTTTTTCCTGACAACCGTTTGAAAAATCTGCCCGGTCTTACCTCTACTTATATCCTTTATGATGGCGATACAGGCGAAGAGCTGGCAATATTTGACGGCAATACATTGACTGCCAGACGAACGGCAGCAACATCAGCTTTGGCAGCGCGTTATCTATCCTCGCCACAATCGGAGAAATTGGCTATTATCGGTGCCGGTGAAGTTGCGCAATTATTGGCTGATGCATTTTCTGCCGTCAGGCCTATCAAGAAAATAAGCATTTGGAACCGGACAAAAAAATCCGCTGAAAAATTGGGAAAACAGCTTGAAGATGCAGGCTTTTCTGTAACCATAGCAGATACAGCCGAAGAGGCAGTCAAGGGGGCGGATATTATCTCGGCAGCCACACTTTCAAATGAACCGATTATTCAAAAAAATTGGGTAAAGAAGGGCGCCCACGTTGATCTTATCGGTGCTTTCACGCCACAGATGCGTGAAGCTGATGATGATCTGATACGCCACGCCAAACTTTATATCGATACAGCCGAAGCCCTTGAAGAGGCAGGCGATTTATGTATTCCAATCGGCAATGGCACAATAAAAAGGAGCGATATTCTAGCGACATTGAGCGATCTTGCTTTGTCAAAAGAACCGCCGGAACGAGGCAATGACGATATCACTTTGTTCAAGGCAGTAGGGTCCGCTCTTACAGATCTTTATGCTGCAAAACTTGCTTTTGAAACATTGTCTGAACGCCGTCGGGGTGAGAAGAATATTCGAGAGGAGAAAATATGACTATAAAACGGATTGATGCGAATAAGAGGATGAGCGAAGCCGTGATCTATAACGGTATGGTTTTTCTTTCAGGGCAGGTCGGGAGCCCCGGAAAAACCACCAGAGAACAAACAATCGAGGCGCTCTCGTCAATCGATCAATTGTTAGCAAAGGCCGGAACCGATAAATCCCGTTTATTATCCGCAACAATCTGGCTTGCCGATATGGTGGATTTCGACATTATGAACGAGGTTTGGGAAGCGTGGCTGGAAAAAGGCGCGGCTCCGACAAGAGCAACCTGTGAAGCGCAACTTGCTTCTCCTCTCTATCGGGTAGAAATAATCGTCACGGCCGCTTTGGAAAAAAATTAACCGAATGATTTCGTTTTAAAGTTTGGATTTTTTAAAGCCCCGAAGATAAATATTCAGGGCAGAAAAACGTAAACGCTTTTTTTGATGTTGGCGGAAAGAGTTATGATTTCTTAATGTTGTTTTTCCCGGCAATAAGAGACTTCTTTCCGGAAGCTCCGGAGAGGGACGCTGGCGCTTTTGCGGAACTTGAAAGAACGCCATTGGAAAAACGAACTTTTTCAAACTTTGGGTAAACAGATAAAATCAGACGGCATGCGTCATCACGTTGATTTTATATGTTTTAAAACAAAGCAATCAGAGGCAAAATTTTTAAGCGTGAAACGATCATTTTGCATCGGGATAAAAAGCAATTTGACACGCGCCGATATGAAAGAAATTATATTTATTCGAGTAATTCTTGCAGAGACGATTTTTATAAGTTTTTGTGCTTTTCTGAAATAAAGCCGAATAGACTATAAAGCTCTTCCTGTAGAGGCCGGTTGAACCCTCTATCCACGAGAAAAATGCTGAAAAAACTTGGTAAATCAAGGCTCATGGCGTATAAATAAAGGGCTTATCCGCCTTGATTCGTAAGGCGGTTTAACATCTTGTTTTTAAAGCAGAAATGGACTGACTTATGAGTGATCAAACAACGCAGCATCACGAAGGCGATTATGATGCCGAATCCATTAAGGTACTTAAAGGCCTTGATGCCGTGCGCAAACGTCCGGGTATGTATATTGGCGATACAGACGACGGTTCAGGTTTGCACCATATGGTCTATGAGGTCGTCGACAATGCGATTGATGAAGCGCTGGCCGGTTATGCAACCCTTATCACAGTCACACTGAATGCCGATGGCTCCTGCACAGTGACCGATAACGGGCGCGGGATTCCGACAGAAATTCACCCGACAGAAGGCGTCTCGGCCGCAGAAGTCATTATGACACAGCTTCATGCCGGCGGTAAATTTGACCAGAATTCCTATAAAGTTTCCGGTGGTCTTCACGGGGTTGGTGTTTCGGTCGTCAACGCATTGTCGGTCTGGTTGAAATTGCGCATCAAACGCAAGGGTAAAATTCATGAAATGACTTTCACCCATGGCGAACCGGATGCTCCGCTGAAAGTTGTTGGAGAATGCGGAGATGAAACCGGTACAGAAGTTACTTTTCTTCCCAGTACCGAAACATTTACCATGGTCGAATTCGATTTCGATACGTTGGAACGGCGCCTTCGCGAGCTCGCTTTTTTAAATTCGGGTGTTCGTATCCGTTTGACAGATCGTAGACACGCCGATGTGCGTGAAGAAACATTGCATTATGAAGGCGGACTTGTCGAATTTGTCAAATATATCGACCAGTCAAAAAAGCCGCTCATTGCCGAACCTATCTATATTAATGGCGAAAAAGACGGCATGACTGTCGAAGTGGCCATGTGGTGGAATGATTCCTACCATGAAAAAGTTTTGTGCTTTACCAACAATATTCCCCAACGTGATGGCGGCACACATTTGGCCGGTTTCCGTGGTGCATTGACACGTCAGGTTAACGGTTATGCAGAAGCATCCGGTATTGCCAAAAAAGAAAAGGTCACGCTGACAGGGGATGATTGTCGTGAAGGTTTAACGGCAATTTTGTCGGTAAAAGTACCAGATCCGAAATTTTCATCACAAACCAAGGATAAGCTTGTTTCTTCCGAGGTGCGGCCCGTGGTTGAGAACCTCGTCAATGAAGGGCTTTCCAACTGGCTTGAAGAACATCCCACCGAGGCAAAAATTCTGATCGGCAAGGTTGTAGAAGCAGCCGCTGCCCGTGAAGCCGCACGTAAGGCTCGTGAATTGACCCGCCGTAAAGGTGCTCTGGATATATCTTCACTTCCCGGTAAACTTGCCGATTGTCAGGAACGCGATCCGGAAAAATCGGAAATTTTCATCGTCGAGGGTGATTCAGCCGGTGGCTCTGCAAAAAGTGGAAGAGCGCGCCAAAATCAGGCTATTTTGCCTTTGCGTGGCAAGATTTTGAATGTTGAACGCGCCCGTTTTGACCGGATGTTGTCTTCGGATATGATTGGTACTTTGATTACCGCACTTGGTACATCAATCGGCAAGGATGAATTCAATCCCGATAAACTGCGTTACCACAAAATCATTATCATGACGGATGCCGATGTCGATGGTGCGCATATTCGTACTCTATTGTTGACTTTCTTTTTCCGTCAAATGCCGGAATTGATCGAACGTGGCTATGTCTATATTGCCCAGCCACCGCTTTACAAAGTAACGCGTGGCAAATCTTCCCAATATATCAAAAATGAAAGCGCTTTCGAGGAATCGTTGATTGAAGCGGGCCTTGAAGGCAGTGTGCTGGAACTTGCCAATGGCGAGATGCGTGCCGGTGCGGATTTGCACCAATTGGTAGAAGATGCACGTGTGATAAGAAATATGCTTCATGGTTTAAACACCAGATATAACCGTACCGTTGTCGAGCAGGCGGCAATTGCCGGTGCACTTAATCCGGAAGCTCTGTCGACAAAGGAAAAAGCGCAGGCAACGGCTGATCGTGTGGCCGCTCGCCTTGATATGATTGCCGAAGATATGGAACGTGGCTGGACAGGGCATGTAAATGACGATGGCGGCTTGCGTTTCGAGCGGGTTTTACGCGGTGTAAAAGATGTTGTCGTTCTTGATATGGGATTGATTGCTTCGACCGATGCCAAGCGGATTGATAATATGTCTCATCATCTTGATGAAATTTACGGGAAACTTCCAGTTTTACGGCGTAAAGAGACGACGGAAACGATTTCGGGTCCGATTGCTCTTCTTGATACCATTTTTGCCAATGGCAAGAAGGGGCTTACAATGCAACGCTATAAAGGCTTGGGCGAAATGAATGCCGAACAGCTTTGGGAAACCACACTGGATCCCAATGCACGGTCACTTTTGCAGGTTAAAATTGGCGATGCACAGGACGCTGACGCAGTTTTTGCAAAATTGATGGGCGATGAAGTGGAACCACGCCGTGAATTCATTCAGGAAAACGCGCTTAACGTCTCGAACCTTGATGTTTGATTGGTGTGAAACAGGCCGGAAAGCTTGGGACGCCGGAAATGAACGACTGTTGATGAAAGTTTTTGGCACAAAAACTGCAATAGTCAAATTCGGGTAAAATAGTCAAATTCGGGTAAAATCGCGGTTGTTTTATAAAATTTTTTGCAAGCCGGCCTTTTCAGGGGCCGGTTTTTTATTGCCTTCAAGGACATGAAAAATTCATGCCCCCGAAATGGGAAAGCTTTTTAAAAGAAAAAGCGCTTTGAGTTATGAGACCTAAAAATCCTGTGGCAGTCAATCATTGGACTTTGAATAACAATTGTCAAAACGCCATGAAGTGTCATTTAGGAAACTGCAATAGACGGTATGGTTTAAAAAATAACGTTATTTCAAATGATGGTCGCATTCTCCTAGTGACACCGCCATCATGTCTCTCACGCCGGATCCGAACAATAGAAGAAACTTGTTTTCAATCTGAACGCGTTTTCTTCATTCTATCGTTCCGGACCAAAGGAATAACCGGTTCTATCGAGCGGTCGAGGTGAATGAAGTTCGCCGGTCTTTTTGATGACTTCGTTCAGTCTCCTTTCAGCTTTTCTGGAGTTTTTAATCTATTCAAGGTGCAAAATTGAAAGAACTAGGTTCGATAATTGATACCTGTTGGGCTTAGTTTTCCACCAACGCGATTTTTCAGCCGATATCCGATAACCCAATAGAAGACAAAACGGGTGACAGGTGCAATCGGCAGATAACCAAGCCCGAGGAGGGACGGTGGGCAAAAGAGGTAGAGGTAATAGGTAGGGGCTAAAAAATTTTTTGTGACGTAGATCATTGCCATTGGTAAATCATTCTTGGCAAGCGAGCAGAAAGCCGCGAACCTCTATAAAAATAGGCAAATGGTGTTTGGAATTTATATAAGCCTGAAAGCTGAAACAAAAAGGTTCATAAAAATTAGTCAACTATTGGCGAAATATGATAGCCACGGAAAAACAGTTTTTCGCCAAAGGTTTCTACAAGCTGTTAACTCGCCCGCCTTGAAAGCACAATTTAGATTAGAAAATAGGCGTTCCATTTTGTGAAGCAAAAAACGGGAACGACATTGCCCCCCCCGCTGTTGTCGGCTCCAAATGTGCACAAAAAACCTCCCGCCGCTTGAAAGTGACGGGAGGGATAAAAACAGCATGAAAAATGAACGGAAAAGAGTTTTTTAAACCCTGACCGGTTTCGACACACGTTCCTCATTGCCAAAGAATTGCAGGTAACGGCGAATTTCACTTGGCTCGCCAATGGCTTTTTCAGGATTATCCGAAAGTTTGACAGCCGGTCTGCCATTCGCATGGGTAACCTTGCAAACAAGAGAAATTGCATCGAGTTCCTTGATGTCATCGGGAGCACAACCGGCAAAATCATTGGTCAGATTGGTTCCCCAGCCGAAGCTCATGCGAACGCGCCCCTGAAAATGCTTGTAAGTTTCTTCAATAGTATCGACATCCAATGCATCGGAAAAAACAATAAGTTTTTCGCGCGGGTCTTTGCCTTGGTCTTTCCACCACTTGATGATGCGTTCACCTCCCTCGATTGGCGGCGCACTATCCGGACGAAAACCGGTCCAGTCTGCCACCCATTGAGGTGCATTGCGCAAGAACGCCGCTGTACCGAAAGCATCGGGCAGTGCAACCAGAAGATTGCCGCCATAATAACGGTTCCAATCCTGCATAATCCGATAAGGAGCTGTGCGCAATTCCTCATCATTATTGGCAAGGGCTGCAACAACCATCGGCAGTTCATGGGCGTTGGTGCCGATTGCTTCCAAATCATTGTTCATTGCCAGAAGCACGTTGGAAGTACCGGTAAATGAACGCCCGATTCCTTCTTTCAATGCTTCAACGCACCAGCGTTGCCATAAAAATGAATGGCGGCGACGCGTACCGAAATCGGAAATACGAATGTCAGGATATTTTTTTAGCCGCTCGACCTTGCTCCACATTTTGGCTTTTGCACGAGCGTAGAGAATGTCGAGTTCAAATCGTCCGAGATTGCGCATGGCTGCACGCGAACGCAATTCATTGATGATCGAGAGCGCAGGTATTTCCCACATTGTGGTGTGGGTCCATGGTCCCTCGAAATTCAAAATATATTGCCCGTCTTTACGTGTCAGCTCGTAATCAGGCAATTGGAAGCCTTGAAGCCAATGGAGAAAATCGGGTGTGAAAATCTGTTTGCGACCGTAAAATGTATTACCGGCAAGCCAGATCATTTCCTTTTTGGTAAATTTCAAAGTGCGGGCATGGTCAAGCTGCGCCCGCAATTCCGATTCATCAATTTCATCGGCAAGCCGAACCGTTTTTGTCCGGTTAATCAATGAAAAAGTAACATCAACATCCGAATAAAGTCCCCAAATCATTTGCAACATCAGGAACTTATAGAAATCGGTATCAAGCAGTGATCTTATTATCGGATCAAGCTTCCAGGTGTGATTATATACACGTTCTGCGATATCAATTTGCGCCATAGCACTTTCAATCTGTTTGTTGCCTCTACCCAATGGGAAGAACGTTACCTTGATAAACGAACAAAGGAAAGTAAAGCCTTCGCGAGGAACTTCAAGGAGTCTTTAGACTCCTTGAAGTCAGTTGTTTATGGTCAGATTGATTTCATGATGTCCTGTCTTTTTCAGTCCGATGCCATTTTCAGGCTTTTCAACCTTCTTGTCGTCAACTGTCAAAACAGGATTTTTACCGCGATTAACCTTGATAACATAGGTTGCATTATCAAATTTGATGGTCGCTTCGTAACCCGGCCAATCTTTCGGCAGACATGGTTCGAGATAAAGTTTGGAACCATTGCGGTTAATGCCCAGAATAGATTCTGTAGCAGCACGGTAGAACCAACCGGCCGAACCCGTATACCATGTCCAGCCGCCCTGACCACGTCGTGGCTCGACCGAATATATATCGGCAGAAATCACATAAGGTTCGACACGATAGACATGAGGATTTTTCCCGTGGGAAATCGGGTTGATCATAGAAAAGACCTGATAGGCTTTGTCTTTGTCTCCGAGTTTGGCAAGTGCCAGAATGCTCCAGATTGCACCATGGGTATATTGACCACCATTTTCGCGAATGCCGGCCGGATAACCCTTGATATACCCCGGTTCAAGTTCGGTCTTGTCAAAGGGAGGCCAGAACAGACGGATGAGTTGCCCTTTCTCGTCCAGCAAGTGCTCGAGCATGGATTGCATAGCCTGTTTTTGATGTTCTTCCGTTCCCATGCCGGAAATAACACTCCACGATTGGGCAATCGTATCAATCTGGCATTCGTCATTGGTGTGTGACCCCAAAGGCTCTCCATTATCGAAATAACCACGACGGTACCATTTTCCGTCCCATCCGCTGGTCTCAAGCGCTTTGGTCAGTGTTTCGAGATGCTGCGTCCATTTTTTGACGCGTTTTTCATCCTTACGTTCTTCGGCAATCGGAATGAAAGCTTGCAAGGCTGTTCCAAGGAACCAGCCAAGCCAGACACTTTCGCCTTTCCCTTCAATGCCCACAAGATTCATTCCGTCATTCCAGTCGCCGCCAAGCATTAACGGTAAACCATGTTCGCCGGTGCGTTTGACTGCAAGGTCAAGGGCAAGTGCGCAATGCTCGTAAAGAGTTGCGGTTTTTGGCGAAATGGCTGGCTGGAAATAGCTGTCATGCTGACCTTCCTTGAGTTTGTCGCCATCAATAAAGGCAATATCTGTATCAAGAAACGCATGATCGCCCGTGCTATTGACATAAAGCGCAGTACCATAACCGAGCCATGCCACGTCATCGGAAATCAATGTTCTGACACCGGCGCCATTATCGGGCAGCCACCAATGTTGCACGTCGCCTTCCGGAAACTGGCGTGATGCGGCATTGATGATCTGTTCACGGGCGAGTTCGGGCTTAAGCAGCAAGAGTGACAATGTATCCTGCAACTGGTCGCGGAAACCGAACGCCCCACTTGCCTGATAAAATGCGGCTCTTGCCATGATGCGGCATGCATAGGTTTGATAAGGGAGCCAGTTATTGACCATAAGGTCGAATGAACGGTCATTTGTTTTGACTTGTAGGCCGGAAACAAAATCGGTCCATTGTTTTTTCTCTTTTTCAAGAACAGAGGTGAAAGTCTCTTTGCGTATGCTATCAAGGAGCTTTTCGGCTTCCAAACGATTTTTGGCATTACCGAGATAGAAGATAATCTCTTTCTTTTCACCGGCTTTCAATTCGATATCAAAAGCAAGTGCGGAGCATGGATCACGTCCTGCTTCAACCGTGTTAGAGAGCGGCTCGCCTTGACGGATCGCTTGCGGATGTTTGACAGTTCCGATCGAGCCGATGAACTCCGTTCTGTCGGCCGTATAACTTGAAGGTGCAAAGCTTGCCGCAATGAAGCTTACTTCTTCGGACTTCTCCGTATGATAAGGATTGCGAACAAAAAGCGCACCGCGTTTTTCGTCATAATCGGGAATGATGAAGGGAGCAGCTTTTGCCCTGACTGTGCCCAATACCCATTCGACATAATCGTAAAGCCTCAGGCTCCTCGGGCTCTTGTCTTCGTTTTTGATGACAAGGCGCGATAGCCTTATCGGGCGTTTATTATCGACGGTATGGGTCAATTCCAGACTTATCGTTCCGTGTTTCGACGTGAATGTCGAATAGCCAAGGCCGTGGCGTGCTTCATAGAGCGCGCCATCATCACATTCGACAACCGAAACCGGCGAGAAACGTTTTAACGAGCGACGGTCAACAATATAAAGAGCCTCACCCGGACGGTTGACAACAGGGTCGTTCGCCCACGGTGTCAATTGGTAATCGCGGCTATTGCCCGACCACGTAAAACTCGACCCTTCAGCCGAAACGTGGAAACCGAAATGTTCGTTTGAAATAACGTTAATCCATGGATTTGGCGTTGCATTTCTTCCCGAAAGACGAATGACATAGCTATTATCCTTGTCGAAACCGCCATAGCCATTCCAATAGGCAAGGTCTTTCCCATCAGGAAGCGGACAGGATTTATGCTGGTCGCCGATAATACCGATAGATGTAAATTGGCCTTGTTCAAGCGGCATAACAATCTCTTCGTGTTTGCCGCTTTTGCGTTGCGCAGCTTTACCATTGTTATGCGTCTTGGCAGATTGGGCAGCCTCCTCATCTTTATTGCGGTGGGAAAGGTCGGAATCGATATTTTCCATGCGCTGCATCTGTTCGGACAAGGAGCCGTTTTGGGCTTGCAACACGATGCGGGCACTGGCAAGCAAAGTCTTGAAACTCTGCTCGTTCATCTGGTCACGGCGGACAGTGAAAATATGCTGGCGTCCATCTGCTTCGGCGGTGCGGTTGCGATAACCTTCGCACATCCATTCAATGGCGCGTTGGGTATCTTGCGCATAAGAAAAAGCCCGTTCGTTCAAAATGACAATATCGACAGTCAATCCGCGCATCCGCCAATATTCATGCGCTTTCAAAAGTCCGCGCAAGACTTCCAGATCGGCTTCATTATCAAGCCTGAGAAGGAAGATCGGAAAATCACCGGATATTGACATCGGCCATAAATCGGATTGTTTGCCAAGATTTTCAGCGAGCGCCTCCGAAGGTAAACGCCAAGTGCGATCGGGATAAATAAGCGATGTTGCATATTTCTGGTAAACGACAGATTCCTTTGGCTTGATACCAAGCTGGTAAAGCGACACTTGCGAACGTGTCCAGGCAAGCGAGAACTCGCGCTGGAATACATTCGGTTGACGGTAATATTCAACTTGGGACACGAGCTTTTCTTTTGAGTTTGCTGCAAATGTCCAGAAGATAAGTGTGGCTTTTTTGCGTGCCGGAACCCTAACACGACATCTTATTGCTGCGACAGGATCAAGCACACATCCCTCTGTTCCGGTCAGTGTCGCACCGCGGTCAAACGCGGCCGGACGGCGGATAGAACGACCACGACCGATAAAGACGCGCCGGTCGGTCTCGGCTTCCGCATCGCGAACGGCACCGGATGTATCGGTGACAAAATGGGCAACATGGATTTCCGGATCTTTCGGGTCGCGTTTGCGCCGTTTGGCATAAATTGTTCCGCCTTGATCGGCAATCTCGGTTTCCACAAACATGCGTGCGAAGACCGTATGAGCCGCATCTGTCTCAGGCGTTGTCAATACCAGCTCGGCATAGGAAGTAATTTCAAGAATGCGGTCTTTCGAGGTGGTGTTGATAAGCTCGATACGTCGTCCTTCACCATCACCTTCGGATGCAACAATACATTCCACAGTCGATTTTATACCATCGACCGTTTTTGTATATTCGGCCTTTTCATCGGTGAAAACGGTTGAAGCTTCTTCATCGGCAACGCGCGTTGGTTCACCTGTTGCCGACCACCAGCGGCCGGAAGCAGGGTCACGCAAAAAGATGAAAGTGCCTTGCTGGTCTTCGGCTGCATCGGGCATGAAACGGGTAACAGCAATATTGTTCCAGCGACTATAGCCGGAACCTTTGCCTGTCAACATGACCGAATAGTTCCCATTTGACAAAAGCACAGTCGAACGTGGCTTGGTGAGTGGGGCTTTGATAACGCGAACCGGTGCGTCTTCAAAGCCGCCGGCATCACTGCGCATCGGATTTGCCGTTTTTGCATGAACCATAGGAATTTCACGCGGTGCTTTTTCCTGTAACAGAAGCTGTGCCGCTTCAATCACCGGATCGCTATGGAAACGATCCCGCATGCGACCGTCGAAAATGACATTATCAATTGCCAGAATAGACATGCCGTGGTGGTGTGCATAATAATTTTTGACGACAGCATATTTTTCGCCTTCACGCACACGCGCCGGTGTGAAATCGACCGAGTCATGAAAACCGTATTCGCCAAGTGCTCCAAGTTTGCGCAAGCGTGCAAGATTGGCAACTGCTTCTGTCGGCATATATTGGGACGCCAGAATGCTTGCATAAGGCGCAATAACAGCATTGCGCGAAAGCCCACGTTGAAGACCGAGACTGGGAACACCAAAGTTGGAATATTGGTAATTCATCTGTTGGTCACGGGCATTAAAGGCTGCTTCCGAAATACCCCATGGCAATCCGCGTTCATTGGCATATTGGATTTGTCTGCGAACAACGAGCCGGTTTGTCTGGTCAAGGAGCGATCCCAAAGGCTCGCGCATGACAAGCGGTGGCATTAAATATTCGAACATTGAACCCGACCAGGAAAGCAAAGCGCCTTTCCAGCCGACCGGAACCAGCATACGACCAAGGCGGAACCAATGCTCGACCTTGACATCGCCTTTGGCAATGGCAAACAGGCTCGAAAGACGGGCTTCCGAAGCAAGCAGATCATAGCAGCTTTCGTCAAGCTCGTTTTCCTGAACACGATAGCCGATTGACATCAAACGCCGTTCCTGTCGTTCAAGGAAATCGAACTTCATATCAAAGGCAAACTGACGGGCTTTTGCCGAAAGATCACTTAAAGTCTTGCGTAAAGCCTCGGTATCATGATCAGCTGTAGCGTCATGAGTGTGAGCTTCGCATGTCTCGATCAAACATTCGGCCCAAGAAACAGCATGACGTGATTCATCGCTGCCGATTTCGCCGTCAAGCTCGCTTGTGAGACGCCCTATATCATTGGCGGCCGTTGTGAGATTTGCTGTGCGGAACGTTGCCGTTTCCGGTTCATCCATAATCGAGCGGACGGCCCTGCGGAAATTGGCAATGCGTTCATCAATTCTTCTGCGAAGCGGGCGCAGGATGCGACGGTCATCGGGTATGAGGTTTAATGTTTCCTGCAAAATGTCATTAACATCAAGGAGGCCTGCGAGATCACCTTGTAGGAATACCGATGGTGCTTCAGACCATTCTTTCAAGGCCGCAGCCAGTGTTACAAGATGGCCGGCAAGATTGCCCGAGTCGACAGTCGAGACATAGCTCGGTACAAGGGGGCGCAAAGTGTCGGTTTCATACCAGTTGAAGAAATGCCCGCGGAATCTCTCCATTTTATCCATTGTATCGAGTGTGCGTTCGATACGCTGGATGGCATCATCAAAACTGACCCAGCCGAAATCACGTGCAGCGACTGTTGATAGCAAATAGACGCCGATATTGGTTGGCGAGGTTCTACGCGCGAGAACCGGTACCGGATCTTCCTGATAATTGTCGGGAGGAAGAAAGTGGTTATCGGCATTGGCGAATGTTTCGTAATAATGCCAGGTACGGCGAGCAATACGCCGAAGTTCATTTTTATCGGATGGCCGGATTTCAAGCGAATCCTGAAAGGCAGCCGAACGGCTTACAATCCAGGCAATAAGCGGTGAAAAGAACCAGGCAAGGCCAAAGGGCAGGGCTACAAAGACAGCAGAATTATGAAGTGCTGCCGGAAGCGCAATCGAAATCACACCAATCAATGTCGCCGGCCACATGGTGGTGACATAATAGGAAAGCGTGTTGGGCGAAGAACGCGTTGCTGCCGATGTTTTCCATTCAAGCAGATGTTTGTGTGAAACAAACATACGATAGAGCGTACGGATAATCGCATCAACCATATAAAATGCCGAATAGGCGAGGAAGGTTGTGCGCAGTGCAACATCTGCCGTGCTTGTTGCAATATTTGTCAATACCGATTGGAAGTGGCCACGCAAGGAATTATCCATGCTTGTCGGCATAATGTTGCGCAGAACACCAAGTGTGGGGGCAATAAACATGCCCAAAAGCAGAAATAATTGCCAGAAAACAGCCGTATGAAGCGGCAAAGCACACCAACCGACAAGCGAGGCAATAATCCACATGAGCGGTGTCAGAGAACGCCGCAAATTATCCTGCATTTTCCAGCGGGTAATGAGGTTGATATTGTGACGGGTGAAAAGATAGGGCAGCAATTGCCAGTCACCGCGGATCCAGCGATGATGACGGGCAACATCGACATTATAAGCCGTCGGATAATCTTCAACCACCTCGACATCGCTCACAAAACCGACACGCGCATAACCGCCTTCAAGAAGGTCATGGCTCAACACACTATTTTCGCGCACTTTGTCGGCAAGCGCTATTTCAAACGCATCAATGTCATAAAGGCCTTTGCCGGTATAGGTTCCTTCGCCCAAAAGGTCCTGATAGGTATCGGAGACGGCAAAAACATAAGGATCTATGCCGCGATTGACCGAAAAGACACGCTGCAGGAATGAAGCATCATCACCGGTGGTAAGCGAGGGTGTCACACGCGGCTGAAGAATGCCATAACCGCTTTTAACCGTATGTGTTTTCGGGTCAATGACCGGACGATTCAATGGATGATTGAGTTTTCCGACGAGGCGGGTGACGGCCTCGGTGGTGAGCCTTGTGTCGGAATCAAGCGTCATGACAAAGCGGCAATCCATTGGCAGACGTGGGTCTGTCGGGAAGAAACTGGTATCACGGTCACCGCGCAAAAGCAGATTCAATTCATGCAGCTTGCCACGTTTACGCTCCCAGCCCATATAGCAATCTTCGCTGGGATTGTACAAACGGTGACGATGTAAAATGAAAAATAGTGGCTGCCCGTCACCGCGATAATACCGGTTAAGATCGGCAATACCTTTTTGCGCATATTCGAGAAGATCGCGATCGTCTGCCGTTTCTTCCTTTTTCGAGTCGGCCCAGTCAGTTACCAAGGCAAAATAAATGGCCCCTTGCGGGTTAGAGAGATAGTGAACTTCGAGGTTCCTTATCTGCTCGTCAATAGAATCGCGCGAGGTTATCATTGTCGGAACGACAACAAGCGTTTTGGCTTCTTCCGGAATGCCGTCCTTATATTCATATCCTATCAACCGGCGTGGTTCGACAGTCCAGGCAACCAGAGTATTGAAGAGCGCAAAAGCGGTATCCATTGTCGGGAAAAGTGCCAGTGCTGTGAAGGTTAGCGACAATGCGTGGCTCAAGCCGGTTCCCCTCAGCAATGCATAAACTGCAAGCAGGATAAGAATCGTTATGACAGAAACCGGAATGGCAATGCTGAAAATTTTCATCCCGCGGAAGGAACGCATGAAACGGGTCGAGAACGGGCAATCATAATTGCAAGCCTGTTCAAAAGCTTCTCGTCCAGGTCCCACAAGATACCAAGCAACCGATGCACCAGTCGCGACACCGTCTTTCTTTGTATTCTCGACCATGTCGATTGCTTTTTTTGTCACTTCCAGTTCGGTTAACGGCGAACGACGGGCAATTTTTTCGATGATGACGCGATAGGTATTGCGCGATGGAAAGTCGATTTCTCCGAAATCGCTGTTTTCACGCAACATGAAATCGACATGGCTGACCGTTTCGAACCAGTATGTCCAATCAACGTCATCAATCGCTTTCAGGGCGCGGATGATATTGCCCATGGTCACACCGCCGGTTGATTGGCGCGAATGTTCTTCGGCTGTTGCCGATTCAGGGTCGCTGCCATGACGATGTAACTGCTCTTCGAGCCAGTTCAAGGCTGTTGTTGAATCAACAGAAGCGCCACGCAAACGATAGAGAAGATGGGCCGCAAAAGTCGGGTCGGCAACAAGTGCCTCATAGGTTGAAAAAATGCTCTGAAGTGCATTATCATTTTCAGCCAGAGCCATTTGGTCAGCGGCCTGATTTGCAAATCGCCGCATCCGGCGGGCTTTTTCAATGCGCATGGAAAGCCGGCGTGCATTTTCGATGAGAACCATACGGACAGCCGAAGGCAAAGCCCATAATTCGCCAATCTGGAAATCTGCAACCTGTTGGTAACCATTGACCATGGCCGTTAAAGTTTTAAGCGAAAAACTGCTGTCGGTATGCGCAACATAAAGCCAGGCTAGAGCGAAAATCCTTGGCAGTTCATTTTCACCTTTATAAGGGGGAAGCTGTTTGACAAATGCACGCGGAAAATCACGCCGCGCCTGCTGGATGGTTTTATCGATCGTATAATGGTTATCGAGCAGCCATTGGGCAGCCGGTGTAATGGTCTCGTTATTGCGAGCGGCGGCATCGGTCGAGCGGAAGGTATGCAAAATGAGCTTGGAATTCTCGGTGAGCCGTTCTCTAAAATCGAATGGCGTATATTCCGGCAAAACAATTTTTTTGCCCTCGGCCATTTCATGGGCCAGTTGCTGCAGCTCGTCTTCCGACTTGAAGGTCGAGCGGATTGGAAAAGCTGTATCAGGAAGGTAGCGTATTTCCGTTTGCTGAGAAAGAAGCCATTTAATTGATGATGCAGTTTCCGCCATATTATTTGATCCTTGCCTTAAAAAAGCTCACGCGACAGAATTTAGCCTGTTTTTTTAACGATAAACTATATCTTTTTTATTAAACTCAATTTTCGATTTTTTTGGTAAACGCCAAACACTTTATATTACATGCCGATAAAAATAGGACATAGTGTTAAAAATTGCATTAAATACCGCTGTTATGAGGGGAAAAAGATCGGCAAATCAGGGCATTCCTTTAATAAAACAGTTCCCCGACATATTCGTTAAACAGCCATAAAGTTTAAGAATTTATTTATAAAGCAATCAACTAAAGCCCCGTTAGAGAAAACGGGGCTTTAAAATCCGGATGGGTCTATTTTGTCGTGTTATAGGCTGCCAATGCTGCCATAGTAACTATGTCGGAATCACGTGCTCCCAAGGGAACAATCTGGGCCGATTTTTCAAGTCCAACAAGAATGGGGCCGATCAGGGTTGCTCCGCCGAGTTCCTGCAACATTTTGCTGGCAATTGAAGCGGAATGGTAGCCCGGCATAACCAGAACATTGGCCGGTTCACTCAAGCCCATGAATGGATATTGCTCCATCATTTTCGGATTGAGGGCAACATCGGCACTCATTTCGCCATCAACTTCGAAATTGACATTGCGCGCGCGAAGCAATTTGACCGCTTCCTGAATACGTTGTGCACCTTCACCTTTCATGTGACCGAAAGTAGAATATGCCAGAAGTGCGACGCGTGGCTTATAGCTCATATCATGGGCAAAATTTGCCGCTTGTTCGGCAATATCAGCCAATTCTTCCGGATTCGGGTGTTCCGAAATAGCGGTGTCGGCAATAAAAACAGTGCGACCGCGGCAAATTGCCATAGAAATACCGACAACCCGTTCGCCGGCTTTTATGTCAATAACGCGCAGGACATCAACAAGTCCGGTTTCATAATTACGTGTTACGCCGGTAATCATCGCATCAGCGTCGCCCAATGCCAACATGCATGCGGCAAAATGATTACGATCATTATTGATATAACGGTGACAATCTCTCAATAGCCAACCTTTTCGTTGCATTTTGCTATAGAGATAATCGGCATAAGCATCTTTTCGATCGGACAGGCGGGCATTGGCAATTTTTATTCCGGATCTGTTAAGGTCGATACCGGCTGCCTTTGCTCTTTTTTCGATAACATCTTCATGCCCAACCAGAATGGCACTACCGAGGTTCTGGTTGACGTAAGAAACGGCTGCCCGCATAACCTGTTCTTCTTCACCTTCGGCAAAGACAATCCGTTTGGGATTTTGCCGCACGCGATTATAAACACCGCGCATTGTTGCGGCTATCGGGTCACGCCGCGCAGCCAAATCCCGCGCATAAGCTTCGAGATCAGCAATAGGCTTACCGGCAACGCCGCTTTCCATTGCCGCCTTGGCAACAGCAGTCGGAATGGCAGATAACAGGCGTGAATCAAACGGTACCGGAATGATATAATTCGGCCCGAATTTAAGCCGGCTGCCCCGATAGGCTTCGGCGACATCGTCAGGCACTTCTTCACGGGCAAGTTGGGCTATGGCTTTTGCTGCCGCAATTTTCATTGTTTCATTGATCGTGCTGGCGCGTACGTCAAGCGCTCCGCGGAAAATATAAGGAAAGCATAAAACATTGTTTATCTGGTTAGGGTAATCCGAGCGCCCGGTAGCCATAATGGCATCATCACGCACTTTGGCAACTTCTTCCGGCGTAATTTCAGGATCAGGATTGGCCATAGCAAAAATGATCGGTTTCGGAGCCATGGATTTGACCATTTCTGGTGTCAGAACACCTTTGGCCGAAACGCCAAAGAAAACATCTGCCCCTTCAAGTGCTTCGGCAAGTG
>CAMLLT010000004.1 GCA_946480935.1 uncultured Bartonella sp.
ATCTTGATTTCGAAAAGCCGGTTGCTGATCTGGAAGGGCAAATCTTCGAACTGAAGAAAATAGCCCAGGAAAAAGGTAGCGTCGATATGGGGGATGAAATATCCCGTCTTGAAGAACGCTCACAGGCGGCCTTGCGTGATCTTTATAAAAAACTTACACCCTGGCAAAAGGCGCAAGTTGCGCGCCATCCGGACAGGCCTCATTTTTTGGATTATTCCAAAGAACTCTTTACCGATGTGACACCTCTGGCCGGTGACCGGAAATATGGAGAAGATGAAGCGATTCAAGCAGGTTTTGCCCGTTTCAACGGTCAGGCAATAGCCTATCTCGGACAAGAAAAAGGTTACGACACCCAATCGAGATTGCGTTATAATTTCGGTTCGGCCCGCCCGGAAGGCTACCGCAAAGCCGTGCGCATCATGGAATTGGCCGATCGTTTTTCGCTTCCGGTTATTACCCTTGTCGATACCGCCGGTGCCTATCCGGGAGTAAGTGCAGAAGAACGCGGACAAGCCGAAGCTATTGCCCAATCAACAGCAGAAACGTTGCGGTTAAAAGTGCCTGTCGTTTCTGTTATTATAGGCGAAGGCGGTTCTGGCGGTGCTATTGCAATTGCGGCTGCCAACAAAGTTTATATGCTTGAACATGCAATCTATTCTGTTATCTCTCCCGAGGGAGCAGCTTCCATTTTATGGCGCGATGCTACACGGGCAAAAGATGCAGCGACATCTATGCACATTACCGCTCAAGATCTTTATAAACTGAAAATTATTGACGGTATTATTCCTGAACCTCTGGGCGGTGCACACCGCAATAAGAAAGAAGCCATTGACGCAACCGGTCAGGTAATTGAAGCCGCATTGAAGGGCATGGCAGAAAAAGATGGTGACACGCTAAAAAGGGAACGCTGGGATAAATATCTGGAAATTGGCCGCTCGCTTGCAAAATAATATTGATTAGCCTGAAATAATGCTAGCGACTATTTCTTTGTCGGATGAGCTGACATATGTCCCTTTGATTCCGACTGAGGATTATTATTCTTGTGTTTCACGTGAAAACATCGGGTTTGGAAACTTCCCGATCAGCACTTTATTCATATCGGGTGATTTGTTTGCAAATTTATCCGTTTACTGAGCCGGCAGGGTGTGACACCATCATGCTGTTCAATTCTGGTTTCTCGATAGAAAAATCGTCATGTAAAAATAGATTTTATCCATAATTTTGATCTATAAAATATCGATAATTTAAAAACAGAATTTACATAGAATACTTTTCTCAGCCGCCTATTTTATACGTGAAAATAGATTAAGGAATTTTATGAAATCGTGCTTTTTTGAATATTCATCATCTTTTAAACTTCTGATTTAAAAATAGAATTATCCAAACTCACTATAACTATCTTGCGCATTGGTCACTCAATCTCATCGCCGCTATTTCTGCTTTCCAATATGGATTGCGAAATGACCGGAAAGGGCGGGGCGGGTCATTTGGGTCAAATATCGCAACCGGCAACGGAGAGGGAGTTCTTGCCCAAATCAAGCGCGAATTTTATCGTTTGCGACTTCTCGCGCGTTTACCCGAAGGTTTTGACCTTGTTATCGTTCCCAATGTCATTATTTTTGTTTTGCGCGATATAAAAGGCAGGATTCGCTCCATTGTGCGCCGCGAGACAGCAATACACCCTTCTGTCGGAGCATAACCCGGCCTTGCAAGATGAAAAAAAATGGCGCTGCCATTGTTTTGAATTCTGCAATGGATATTCCAATCCGGTATCAATACGATGTCATAAAGGTCATCTCTGCGACAAAGTTTTTCAGCGCTATTACCGTAAGGCAACTTGACCGGGCGGTTATAATTGGCGTCCCATGGTTGATCGCACCATCCATCAGATAATTTTACACGGTGGAGCATTAACGGATGATGTGGTAGACTATGGAAACTATTCTTTCGAAAACCACCAAGAAGTGGCATAACAGCAATGGGTGTTGCCCCGTCACCTTCGCGTTTTCGGGCTGTAAAACCGTTTCTGCCCAAGGCGCACAAAAAACGATATTGGCCAATTGCCAAAATTCCTTTTGTTGTTGTACCGCATTTCTTGCGTACAGCGATAAACGAAACAATTTTTGGTGTTTTTAACGGATTTCTGATTAAAGGCACTTGCATGATGTTCAGTTTTTCGTGATTGTGACTGCAATTATTACATAACGCCCGATAGCGTTTTTTATAAGGACAGAAAATGACCGATCGCACCCTTTTGATTGTAGATGATGACGAGGATCTGCGCTCTATTCTGGTAGAGCAACTACAAATGCATGAAGAATTCAATGTTCTTCAGGAAAGTACGGCTGCAAAAGGTCTTGAAACCGCAAGAAACGAAAATGTGGATCTTATCATTATGGATATCGGTCTGCCCGATCTTGATGGCCGTGAAGCTGTAAAAAAATTGCGTCAGGAAGGATTCCGTGCGCCGATCATCATGTTAACGGGTCACGATACCGATTCGGATACTATTCTCGGTCTTGAAGCCGGTGCCAATGACTATGTAACAAAACCGTTCAGGTTTGCCGTTTTGCTGGCTCGTATCCGTGCGCAATTGCGCCAACATGAACAGAGCGAAGATGCAACCTTCCAGGTAGGGCCTTATACATTCAAGCCTGGACAAAAATTGCTTATTGACGAAAAGGGTAGCAAGATCCGCTTGACCGAAAAAGAAGCCGCCATCATAAAATTCCTCTATCGTGCGGGAGACAGCGTTGTAAGTCGGGATACTTTGCTGGAGGAAGTTTGGGGTTATAATTCAGGGGTAACAACTCATACTTTGGAAACTCACGTTTATCGCCTCCGCCAAAAAATCGAGAAAGATCCCGCTAATGCGCAAATCTTGATAACCGATAGCGGTGGCTATAGATTGAATCCATAAACAGTGGGAAATGCTGTCAATGAGTTTATTCACCAAAGCTTACGCTTCAAAGAAATCTCATGAAATGGATTGGCCGCAATAAAAGGCCAATTCATGAAAGCCGAGGGGGTTTCGGTGGCAATTAATGATGACATTATTTTATTGAAAAAGTTCGACTTTTTCAGCAAAATGACGACAGAACAACTGCGCTTGTTGATATTCGGAGCCGAGCGACAGGAATTTGCTTCGGGAGAAATGATTTTCAAAGAAGGCGAGCTTGCCGAAAGTGCTTATGTCGTTCTTTCAGGAACCGTCAATCTTTACCGGCAAAACAACAATTCCGGACAACCAATCGACATCATCAACAGAAATGCACTCATCAACGAGCTTGCTTTGGTAACCGAGATCAACCGTCCGTTTACGGCTATTGCACAATCCAATTCAAAAGTTTTGGAAATCAATCGCATAGTCTTCCTTCGATTAATAAAAGAGTTTCCTGACATTACCCGTTATATTTACGACTATGTGAACGAGCGAATTCATGAGCTTGCCAACAATATCAACCGGATGTCCGAACTCAAATAGAGCAGAAGCCGGCTTTTCCAAACAGGAAATACCGGAGATAACATTTATGCAAAAAGGGAAGAAATCCCGACAAATTTGGAAAGCAGCGCCCCTTGCAAAAACAAGCTCCGGAGTTAAAAGCAGGTCTTCCTGATAAAATTGGAAAAGCCCCCTAAAATTAAAGGAACTTCATTGGCGTTTCCTATCTCGCACCGGCAAATCAATAAAATAGGCACTCACTATAGGTGCGCCCATATAAATCAAGCTAGGCTTTACCAATCCGAACTCTCATGATCGCTTCTGATTTCGACAGCATGAGAAGGTTTACGATTGGTAATTTGGGGTGACAAAGCCGGTATAAACACCCGCCGCGACTGGCGACGATGTACCGGCAACCCCTGAAACAGGCGTTTTTGGGCTTCGCAGACGATAATACCGCCAAAATACGGAAAAAAATTCCTCGCCAATGGCTCATAAATTGCGGAAAAACCACGAGCCAATGCACGACCGGACGGGGAAAAGTAGAGCGCTTCACCAATATTGACGACACTAAAATTGGTTTCGTGTAACAATAATAACAATTGCTGGCGGCTATAAGGTTGGCCACTGCCAAAGGGTGTATGATCATTTCTGGCCCAAAGACCTCGTCTATTGGGAACAACGATGATAATGCGCCCGTTCGGTGCCAGTACACGCCACATTTCACTGAGCATTTCGCGGGCATTTTCGGCAAATTCCAGTGAATGGACGAGTATAATCCGGTCAACAGCAGAATCCGGCAAGGGCAAATCTTCTTCGAATACCAAAGCCGTTGCAACTTTTTCTGCAGAAGGCCACACACAGGCTCCCTGACGCGCCGGCATAAAAGCAAAACACCTCTCTGCCCGTGGTCTGAGCCATTGAAGATAGGGGGTAACATAACCCAGTCCCATCACCCGCTCGCCGGAAACATCACGGTCTTTTAATTTGAGTTTATTGGCAATGGTCGAAAAAACTTTTTCACCAAGTGATGTTTCGTAAAATGATCTGAACGTCAATATGTCCAAATAGCAACCCTAAAGTGTTATTGTGCTTGATTTGAAGTCAGCGCACCTGACTGGGATTGAGACTGAGGGCTTTGTATCAAAGGCTGTGCCGGGGACGACTGCACATTCCTGTCCCAACAGCCCAGATTTTTTCCTCGTAAATTATGCGCATCAATATCGACCAGCGCACGCTGATCTTCTTTCATCATAAAATAGCGCGTCCTTGTCTTTACGTCGATTTTCTGCCAGCCGGCACATTCTGTTGGCAGTTCAACTTTTTGAGTGGTGATTTTCTCGGTCCACGCCGTGGCTTGTGTTGCACAACCGGCAAACATCAAAAGGCACGGAAGAACCAACGTTTTAACAGACATAAAACTATCCAGCCTGCCCATGAAATTTAATCCAATCATTTGACTTTCACGCATTTTACCCGTGTGACCATAACAAACTTTATTCGAAAAAGAAAATGTTCGTCAATTTAAAGTTAAATTCTGACAAAACCATGAAAACTATCAAAACACTGTGAAACACTTTTATTCAAGCCAAAACCGTGACTACTCTTAAAAGACGCCGTTGCTCGCGATTAATTTGCGTTCGGTTACATCCAACAAACAATGAAAGGACGTTTTATGAAATATCGCGCTTTAGGAAATACAGGTTTTAATATTGTTCCTCTTGTTTTTGGAGGCAATGTCTTCGGTTGGACTCTGGATGAGAAGCAATCTTTCACGATACTTGATGCAATCGCCGAAAGCGGATTGAACGCTATTGATACAGCCGACGCCTATTCGACATGGGTTGAAGGCAACAAAGGCGGTGAATCAGAAACCATCATCGGGAAGTGGTTAAAACAAAATCCGTCCAAGCGAGACAAATTCTATATTTTCACCAAGGTCGGCTCTGATATGGGCGTAGCTGGCCATAAGGGCCTTTCCGCCCGCTGGATAGAACAGGCTGTGGAAGATTCTTTACGCCGTTTGAATATTGATGTCATTGATCTCTATCAGTCACACTGGTTCGATCCTGATACACCGTTCGAAGAAACTCTCGAGGCTTATGGCAAGCTTTTGAAAGCAGGGAAAATCCGCGCTATCGGCTGCTCCAATATAACAGCAGAGCAACTTGAAAATGCAATGCAAACAGCCAAGAAGAACAATCTTCCAAGTTATCAAACATTGCAACCCGAATATAATCTTTACGACCGTAACACATTCGAAGGAAAATTGGCCGATACCGCACAAAAATACGGTCTCGGTGTTATCACCTATTATAGTCTTGCTTCCGGATTTCTCTCAGGCAAATATCGTTCAAAAGCCGATCTTGCCGGCCATAAACGCGGCTCGAGAGTTGAACAATATATCAATCCACGCGGGATGCGCATTCTGAATGCTCTCGATACGATCAGTGAAAAACATAATGTGACACAAGCCGAGATTGCCTTGGCGTGGCTCATAGCACAACCCGCCGTAACGGCGCCAATAGCGAGTGCCACAAAGCTTGACCAACTTTATAGCCTCGTCAAAGCAACAATGATAAATTTGAGTAAAGAGGATATCGACGCTCTCAATCAGGCAAGCAGCTATTAAAGCTCTGCTAAACACCAAATCGGAAAGGACGGAGAAAATAATCCGGTAGCTTCTCCGTTCTTTTAATATGGGTAATTTTTCTAAATTAAATAAATTTTGTAGGAAAATTTTTTATTATAAGCGTCTGTACAGTATATATTAGCTATATCATTCTAACAATTGGTTTTATTCTGATAATAAGCAAGCGGGAACTTGAAAAAATTGTTCGGACTATAACGCATCTGCAGAAAACGACTATCATGGAAACTGAACAAGAGTTAATCTATTCATGCCCATGAACTGTAAAAAAGCTAGCCCGTATGAAAAAAATTTTTCCTATTGCTTTATTTATATTACTTTCTTTCCCTTCTCTTTCTATTGGCCAAACATACAACGAAATTCGAAACTTTTGTAAAATTTCGCAAATGCTCATGCCCATATTTCTACGCTCAGGAAATTTTTCCGGAGAAGCAGTTTGCATTGCTGGAACAGCTTCAACAGGTTCATCATTTCTATGTAACAGCGAGATGAGCTTGGGAGCCGGCATCTGTGCTGCTGGAACAGCTTCAACAGGTTCATTATTGCGATGTGACAGCCAGATGAGCTTGGGAGCCGGCATCTGTGCTGCTGGAACAGCTTCAACAGGTTCATTATTGCGATGTGACAGCCAGATGAGCTTGGGAGCCGGCATCTGTGCTGCTGGAACAGCTTCAACAAGTTCATCATTGCTATGTAACAGTCAGATGAGCTTAGGCGAAGCTATTTGCATTTCAGGGGGGAGAGCCAGCTACGACTGTACCGGAATAGGAGATAACGACCTAGGCGTAGGTATATGCTTAGCTTTAGGTGGTAATCGAAACCAATGCGCCAATGTTAGTGTTTCTGAAGCCATATGCAGTTTTACAGGAAACTGCACCGGATATGATGCAGCAGCTATAGTCGTATCAATGGTCAAAATATGCGGCACCCAAGTTTTAAGTTATGGAATTAAATAATACGATTATATAAATCCATTAAATGCATTTTACTCTTCGCTTTTATTATTTTCGATCCTGCCATTAATTGCGATTTGAGAAAAATTTCCTCTCATATCAACTTCTTCCTTACAACGGATGTAAGTGGTCGCTGTGTTTATATAATAGGCCCGAAGAAAAAAAACCCCCACAATCACAACGCTTGGTGCATGTTTGACATTCAATTGCAAATTCATTTTTCCAGTCGCTAATGGATTGGCGGCAAAACGGCCAAACATTTTCGTTCACAACACATAGTTGATGGTTGTATATAGAGGCATTTAGACCATACGATTTTAAAATGGATGTCGCTTGGCTTAATTTATCTTTATAATCAAACGGGTCTATCCATAACTCTTGTAAATTCGCTCGAGTAAAACCCATTATTTCAAGCCCCATAAGAGCCACATGGTCCACGAAAAGCAAATTTCTACCTATAAATTCACATAACTGAATTAAACGTTTTACAGATAACCGGTGGAGTACGATTCTAATTTCAACCTTTTGGTTTAACTTTTTTAAATTTATTATGCCCTGTACAGTTTCATCAAAAGCATTATCTGACTGCACAATATAATTGTGCAAACTCGGGTCATCAGAATAAAGAGGAATACCCACCATACTATCAGTAAGCTCTAGATCTGCATAACTTTGTGCAAAATGGAAATCCCGAAAACTCCTGCCGTTTGATAATATGTGAATACTCGTTTCTGGTAGATAGCTTTTAGTTAGACGGAGTATTTTCAAAAATCGATCACGATTTGTAGTAGGTTCTCCTCCCGTAAACCCGATTTCCTTTGTATACCTTGGTATCAAAGGTATTAAATTTTCGATTTCGTCCAGAAGATATGAATCGTCTTTCGGCTTCGGCGGTTGGGAGCACATTAAACAATAATGATTACACTGTTCTGTGACTAATATACTATTAAAATTTGAACGTGATCTAAAAAGAACTCTTATTTTGTTCTGATTCGGATTAATACTTACGATATCATCGTTGGATAAATATTTAAAATCGTCGGGAATTATAGAGTAACTTTTTGTCTCTAAAATTTCTTTATTTTTTTCAAAAAAATCATTAAAAACTATATAATGAAAGAACCCCTCGCTGTAATTATTATCATTAATTAAATAGGCATATTTATTTTTTAAAACGTTTGGTAAATTCGCGTTAGTCGAAATTTTAATTGGATTCACAAACAAATTGTCATCAAAAATATGATTCTTTATATTTCCAAATAACTTTAACATTGAGTTGCCCATCTAAGAAATATACTTTTCGTTTCTTCGTCGTTCTCCATCAGTGTTATTAAGTGCTTATAAATCGACATATTTTTTTTACAAAAAGCAGATTCAGGTTTTCGTCCAACCATGTCTTTATAGACGGCATAATGAAAAACAGGTTCTGCACCGCAATATGGTTCAAAGGCACAATCAGAGCACATAGGAACACTGAGCGTAAATGAGTCTTCCAAAGCATCTAGAAGTTGATCCGAAAAGATAATATCTTCATAAGATTGCGTTAATATATTCCCTAATCTAAATTTAAAATCGCCCATCTCGGCTAACATGCGACTTTCATCTGAGGCATAGACATAGCCATCATAGTTAAAAACAATCGCGGCTATACCTGCTCCAGCAGGATTCATTAAATCGACAAAACCTGGATCGTCAGATGTTAGCATCTTTTTTAATATCAATGCCGAATAAACCTCGACAAAAGGAATGCCTGACTTATTCAAAAATATAATATAATCCAAACCCTCTTTAAAAAATTTTAGCCAGCGATCTACGTCATACATCATGTAACGTTTTGTTTTGATCGCAAAACCATAAGGCGAGAGTGCGCGTAAAAAAACGCTATTAAATCCAAGTCTAACGTATTCATCTATTATATCACGAACACGGGATAGGCTCTTGTCTGTTGTTGTCATTAACGCTGATACTTGATCAAAGCCCAAAACTGCTCTCGCTTTATTTAATCCGTCCTCAAATAGCTGATGGCTATTTTTTGAGGGTCTTGGACGATTTGCATTATGCAAATCTTGAGGGCCATCTAGAGATGAGGACAACATAACTGAGTGGTCACGACAAAATTCAAGGATTTCATCCGTTAATAACGAAAGTGTAGTAGCAATAACAAACTGTAAATTACGGTTTTCCGATTTATTCCGAAATTCTGCCTGTTCAACAATATATTGAACCATTGGGAAATTTAATAACGGTTCGCCGCCCTGAAATTCAATTTTAATGGCTGGATTTGGCGATTTAAAAACAAAATCTAATGCTTTGTCAGCCATCTCATACGTCATATCAAATTGATTTTTATCTTCTGATTGCCGTGATACTTGACAATAAGGACAACTATGATCACACCGTAATGTGACTACAAAAACATGTAAATTAGTAAAGTTAACCAGCTTAGAAAGCCTTGTCCTATATTTTAAAGCTAAAAGTTCTAAAGGTGAATTTTCACCTTCATAACGAATAAAGTGCTTACTACGTAATGAAGAAAATATAGAACTATCAGACGAAATTTTTTTATTTATTAGACTATATAAATCATTATTATTTAATAATAGGTATTCTCCGACCATATTTGTAATGATACAACGCTTATCGTCAAAATGATCAAATTTAAATGGTAAAAGTTCATATTCTTTTTTTGGAATATAGGAATCAATACTTTTAAATTTACTCACTTCCCGCACCTGTTTTTGAAAAAGCAATACCTAATATTAAATTCCGTATCGGAGTAGTTTCATCTCGAATTTTTTCACGTAAGCTATAGTCCAATACGTCTTTTTTAAATTCTTGTATTGCTTTCTCGAATTGGTCGTTATCAGCGTCAGATGTAGGCTCACAAATGCAAATAATTTTCTCTTCATTTAGATCAATGTGCACGAGCATAAAATTCATAGCTCTATATGCAGCCTTTTGGATTGCAGTGGAACTATAAACTCCACAATCAAACTCTAATATCACTCTGTTAGACATATTATTAATAACCTGGTTATTAATAACCTGAATAATGTGAACTATGAGAGGCGTGAGAACTATGTGAGCTATGTGAGCTATGTGACATATGATAATCCATAGCATTTGCCGGAGCTGAAGTTTTCAGAATAAAAGAAAAAGGATCATTTCCGTTAGAAATCATCATGGTTTTAGATGTAAGACTATTGTTAATTCCAGTCTCTGAAGCAGATTCTACTTTGGTATTGATATTCGTAGAAGCTGTCGCATCCCCGCCGGTCAGGCCAGCAGTTAAAGCAGCTATAGAAGCAAAAAAAAGCCTTTTTTTCATGAGATCCCCCTCACAAACATCTTTATTCTTTTGAGTTATTCTAAATATGAGATATTGTCAATTTATTTATTAATGTTGCCAGCGCAACAAGGCTTGACCAACTTTATAGCCTCGTCAAAGCAACAATGATAAATTTGAGTAAAGAGGATATCGACGCTCTCAATCAGGCAAGCAGCTATTAAAGCTCTGCTAAACATCAAGTCTGAAAGGACGGGGAAAATAATCCGGTAGCTTCTCCGTTCTTCCAATATGGGTAATTTTTCTAAATTCGATAAGTTTTGTAGGAAAATTTTTTATTATAAGCGTCTGTACAGTATATATTCGCTATATCATTCTAGCAATTGGTTTTATCCTGATATTTATCAAGACAAGTATTTATCAAGGCAAGGGCGATGAGCATTCGTAGCCTATTTGATTAATCCGGATAATTTCACCAGGGAGACCGGTCATGACTGATAAAAATTCATCTCGAAAAGGACGCGGCTTTATTTATAGCTCTGTTTTGGAGACAATTGGCAATACACCGCTCGTCCGGATTGACAAATTCGCCAAAAAGAAAGGCGTTAAGGCCAATCTTCTTGCAAAGCTTGAATTTTTTAATCCTTTGGCGAGTGTCAAGGACCGTATCGGTCTTGCTTTGATCGAAAGTCTTGAAAAACAAGGAAAAGCAAAGCCGGGAAAAACTGTATTGATTGAACCGACATCGGGCAATACCGGAATTGCACTCGCATTTGTGGCCGCGGCAAAAGGGTATAAACTGATTTTGACAATGCCGGAAACCATGTCCGTCGAGCGACGCAAATTATTGAAGTTTCTGGGTGCCGAACTGGTATTGACCGAAGGTGCAAAAGGCATGAAAGGCGCTATCGCCAAAGCCGAAGAACTGGCTGCCAATAATCCCGATGCAATTATTCCGCAACAATTCGAAAATCCGGCAAATCCTGAAATCCATCGTCAGACAACGGCTGAAGAAATCTGGAACGATACGAATGGAAATGTCGATTTTCTCGTAGCCGGATTCGGTACAGGTGGTACCATCACCGGTATCGGAGAAGTCATCAAGAACCGCAAACCCGATTTCAAAGTTGTGGCGGTCGAGCCTAAAGATTCACCTGTGCTGTCGGGTGGGCAACCGGGACCCCATAAAATTCAGGGTATAGGTGCAGGATTTGTTCCAAAGATACTGAATACAAAAATTATCGATGAAATTGTTACAGTTTCAAGCGATGATGCTTTTCAAAATTCCCGCGATCTATCGCATATTGAAGGTATTCCTGTCGGAATTTCAGCCGGTGCGGCGTTAACAGCAGCAATCGAAATAGGAAAGCGCCCTGAAAATGCCGGAAAAAATATAGTGATCATTATTCCGGATTTTGCCGAGCGCTATCTTTCAACCCAATTGTTTGAAGGACTCGATTAAACTTCTGCCAGTCAAACTTCCCTGGCGGATTTCAACCGGTTACGCCCGTTGATTCGTCCTGCTTGACCAACAAACGACTTTGCCGAAATCGACGACCCGGTACGATTTGCTGTTTGCGCACGCCTCGGACGGGATTGCCTTGCACTTCCCCTCGAGAAAAAAGAGAGGTCCGAGGGTTGCGCTTGTTGGTCGGAGTGTAATTGTGAGGAGCGTGTTTTATTATCCATGATACATGGCCTTTCATAACTGGAGAAGTTCGACATTTCGTCATTTTAAAAAGCCTCCGCCTCCCCAGCATGTAGGCTTGTTCAGGAAATTCAGAAAAATTATTTCTTTTCGTTCGCTTTCAACCAATTTTGCATTTGGGTAATTTCTTTTTGTTGAGCGGCAATAATAGTCTCGGCGAGCTTTCTGGCTTCGGGGTCTTTTCCATATTTCAATTCAACCTCTGCCATATCAACAGCACCTTGGTGGTGAGCCAGCATCATCTTTATAAAATCAACATCAGCATTACCGCTCGTCTTGATCGACATGTTTTTCATCATCGTTTCATTAACTTTATCCAAAGCCGACGAAGAAGCCGATAAAGCCTGAGAAGCGGTCGAAGCTGCACCTTTTGCCATATCCATCATGTTACTGTTCTCACTTTGCGCTGCTGCATAGCTGACTGACGCACAACAAATGCATAAGGTTGCGATAAATTTTTTCATTTTCAAATCCTCTTTCCAATTAAACACGTTGACCAGAATATAGTTCCATATTTAGAACGGAATAATGCAATTTATTTGTCCATTAATATTCATTTCAGATTTCTATTAAAATTTTGAGCAAAATCGAGTTGAACATCAAATTTCAAAAAAATGCCCTTTTTTATGCTTTCTTAGGCTTTTTTAAGCGCGTCCGCATTCTGAACCGCCTGAACTTTATCTTATGCAGTATCCAACATGGATACAGGGTTTCAACTCTCCATTTATTTTTCGTAAGATCCGCTTCCATTGGGCTTATAAAAAATCATATCGATTTTACCGGAATTGTCCCACGAATTTTATAATGACGTTTTTTAACGGTCATTATCGCACTTCTTTTATTGTTGCCTGCGCCTCGGAATCTATTGAAATTTAGAGACGAACGGCAATATTCATATATAAGCAAAATACCGGAATATAAGTTTTAATATACCTTTTATCCGTTCTATCTATTTATCAATGCGAATACCGATAAGTGATTGAAAAATCATCCATTTAAATAGACTTCTTAAAAACACTTTATGTAATTTTAATTTCGTCTTTTGAAAGACGGATAATGAATAACAAAATGATCAGTGCTTCCACTTATGCAAACATATCTATTCGTTAAGCGCTTTATCCAATATATCGAAACCGGATTGAAATTGCCGCTTGAATTTTTGTTGCGTTTTTAGTCGCCTGATGAAAAAAACGCGTCTTCCCGCCTTTAGAAAACGGAAATTGTGACAAGAAACTAAACGGCGAAAATAGATAAAAGCCGGTTTTAACAGAACATGCTGTGGCGACCATACGGTCAAAAGCTCAATAAAATTTCAGTAGCCTTTCAAGATAGTCTTTTTCACTATCAGGCAGAGCAGATTGCCCCAATTTTTTCCGGATTTCATCGAGAATGCGTCTTGCCCGCTGCATTTCACTTTCCTGAGAAAGTCCATCTTTTTCCGACTGGTGTCCGGCAGAGCCAAGTTTTCGTCCGAGTGGATCTTTGGACACCCCGTCTCCGTCTTTCCCTGTTTCGCCATTTTTTTTCATGGCTTCCTGCATTTCTTGCATCAGTTTTTTTGCGCCATCGCGCATCGCGTCCAAAGCCTGCGATTGTTGACCTTCCGATCCGGCAGCGTCTCCTTGTTGAAGAGCCTCACCGGATTTGTCCATCTTTTTTTCAGCCTCTTTTAATTCCTCACCAGACTTGAACCCTTTATCGGCTAATTCCTTGCCGTATTTTTTCAGTTCCTGCTGCAATTCATCTTGTCTTTTTTTCAGTTCATCAAGATCTTTACGATATTCCTCCGGTGTTTTTTCACCGCTTTCACGATCAGCTTCAAGCTTATGCGTATCGTTGAGAGTTTCTTGCTGTTTCCTCATCAAATTACCAAGCCCATCAAGCTGCTTTTGCATTTCGCCTGTTTGGCTTCCCCCTTCTCCTGATCCGCTTTGACTTACCTGAAGATTGTCCATGAGTTGTTCAAGCTCGGACAAAAGCTGCTCGGCACCAGTGCGGTTACCCAATTTGGCCATATCTTCAAGTTGTTTCAGTTTCTCGGCGAGTTCATTAGGTGAAAGATTTCGCGCCTGTTGAGAAGGCTTTTGGCCAAGACCGCCGTTTTGTTGTTGTTCAGCGAGTGCGGCAATATAGTCATTCATCGCCTGACGCAAAGCGTCGGTAAGACGTTCGATTTCCTCTGGCGAAGCGCCGTTTCTCAGAGCGTCACGCAATGCCGCTTCAGCCGCTTTCAAGTTTTTTTGAGCCTGATTGACATTGTCTCCCTCGATACCGATGGCTGTCTGCCACATAAAATCGGCGACATTTTTCAGATCTTCGTCGGTTTCTGCCAGATGGAGTCGCGTCCATATGCTACGCAAGGCCAGATAATGGGTAAAATTATTGATTGTTTCTTCCGGCCGCAACGTTAAAGCTGACAACATATCGAGAACCCGATTACGAGAAAGTGTATCAAGAGCCAGAAGTCGACGTTGTTCAACCACGGCACGGGCAAGCGGATTGCCAAAATTTCTTTGCGGCAATGTCATGGTTCGGGTTTCACTTCTTCCCTGATGACCGGCGCCATCTTCTGCAACCAGTGTCAAACGCACTTCCGAACCTGCCCAAGGATGGATACTGACATCCTGCACGGTACGCGCATCTCCTTTACCACCACGCGGAATCATCAATTTGATTTCCGGTGCATCATAAAGCGGATGGCCGGTTTGCTTGATAGTGGATGTCGGCGTTATTTCTACGTAAGCTTTCTCGACACCATAATCATCGTCAAGTACATAATTAAGTTCCAGCGACCCATTGAGAATACGCCCCGGTTCCTTGGTCAATTTGATTGTGGGAGCACGGTCGGCAACAATATCAAAATGCCAATTTCTATCATAATGGCGCGTTGTCAATGTCACATTGCTCGACTTACCGAGCACAGTCTCGAATGTCTTGCTATTTTGTTTTATATTGTCAGAGCCACCTTGTGCAGAAATATTGACACTCTTGTCCGATTGGCTTTCTGTCAACTTCAATGTCGCATCGCCGCCCTCGATCACACGAACAGCCAGTTTGCTACCTTCCGGCACTTTGGCGTTATGGATATTGGTTTCGGACAAATAAATAGGAGCTTCACCGGTATAGGTAGGAGGAGTGACCCATGCATCCACGCGCATTTTTGATAAATCGACCGGTTGCGAAAAATCGAAGAGATCACCGACATGCCCCCCCGACGGACCAAATGAATAGGCAAAAGCTGTAACAGCAAAAAGGACAACCAATGCACGCAGTGCCAATGGGTCGGCACGGGCAATTTTGGTGTCGGGCACACCTGCTTCCAGATTTTGCAGTTCGGCAGCCATACGCCGCTGATGTTCTTTCCATAGAACTTTTACAAAATCATTCGCATCGCTATTTGCCGGTATATCGTAAAGAGCTTCGAGTGGCTGATTTTGCAGTCCACTCGCTTTTTCAATCCGTCGATCAATTTCCTTCAAGGAAGGAAACCGGAAACCGGAAACAAAGAACAGGGAACCGACAGCGATAAAAAGCACGATCCATAACAGGATAACATGCGGCCAATAGGTGAGGCGATCGAAAATGCCGAGCCATGCCAAAGATAACAAAATCAACAAAGCAAGAATGCTTGGAAGAATGCGTGGCCACAAACGTTCGAATGTCAGAATACACCACGCCGAGGCCCTTGCTCTTACAAGGGCTGTCATATTTCCATGAAAAGGGCCTTTATCATTCCGCAAGATATATGTTCTTCCCTTCGGACCGGTTTTGCCACATCATAGCAATGATACAAGCAAAGGCGAGACCCTTTGCGAATATTTTACATCATCTTCACTCGAAATTATTTATTTCAAGCCTCAAGAATTTTTCACCCATTCCGGCACATGGTCAAACCCTATCAGCTCTTCATATGAAATACGCGGACGAACAATGTCAAAATGATTATCACTCACCAATACTTCCGGTACCAATAGACGAGTATTATAGGTACTTGCCATAACCGCACCATATGCTCCCGCACTCCAAACAGCCAACAAATCTCCGGCTTTGGGCGAAGGAAGATAGCGGGCAAGCCCCATATAATCGCCGGTTTCGCAAACCGGACCAACAATATCGGCCTTCATTGGTTCATCTTTTGGATTCGGTTCTTTAATCGGTACGATATCATGCCAGGCATCATATAAAGTCGGACGGATAAGATCATTCATCCCGGCATCGACAATAACGAAATTTTTTCCGGCTCCGTGTTTTATATAGATGATGGATGTGACCAGAATGCCCGCATTACCGATGATATTACGCCCCGGTTCCATAATGATCTCGACATTAAGAGGCGCAAAATGTTTTTTGACGACATTTGCATATTCGGCAGGGGAAGGTGGAGGCGCATTATCATTGCGAAAAACAATGCCAAGCCCGCCGCCGACATCAACATGGCGAATATCGTGCCCCTCGTCGCGCAGGACATGAACAAAATCGGCAACGAGTGAAAAAGCATCCTCAAAGGGCTGCAACTCGCAAATCTGGCTGCCAATGTGAACATCCACTCCATGGACATCAAGACCGGGGAGTTTTGCTGCCTGTTCATAAACCTCGCGTGCGACCGCAATAGGAATACCAAACTTGTTTTCGGATTTGCCGGTGGCAATTTTCTTATGTGTTTTTGCGTCAACATTGGGATTTATGCGCAAAGAAACACGTGCTTTTTTTCCCATCGCAAAAGCACGTGCGGACAATTGTTGTAATTCTGCTTCCGATTCGGCATTGAAACAGTGGATATCGTGACCAAGGGCAAAGTCAATTTCTTCAACGGTTTTGCCGACTCCGGAATAAACTATCTTGTCGGCAGGAATACCGGCTTTGAGCGCGCGGCGCATTTCTCCACCGGACACAACATCTGCACCGGCGCCTTGTTTTGCAAGAAGGGTCAGAACAGCCTGATTGGAATTGGCTTTCAGTGCAAAGGCGACAAGCGCATTGGTGTCGGCAAAGGCTTGACGATACTGTTCAAATTGTTGCTGAATGGCTTTAGCCGAATAGCAATAAAAAGGCGTTGCCACTTTTTTTGCCAAATCAGCAACAGCAATTTTTTCGGCGTAAAGATGACCGTTAGAATATTGAAAAGCCTGCAATTAGTGCCTCTGTTTAATCAATGGATCAAGAATAAACGGTTTTTCTACTTTCGGTTTTTGGACCATTTTACCGTTAGAGTCCTCAATCATCGTGGACGGCGGCGGTTCAAGCGGACCTTTACGCCCGCAACCGGCCAAAGCCACACCACAGATTGTGACAACCACCAAACCGGTCAGAGTTTTTTTCATGATCGCGTCTCTTTCAAAAATAGCAAGCATTACGCTCTATCTGATCTATTCTCTATTTAATCTACTCTTTGTGTAATGGTCAAATTCAAGCTTTGGCAAGGCGTTTTTTCCAATAACCGATCTGCCGTTGTACTTCCTGAGGGGCTGTACCGCCGTAACTCTTGCGACTCTGAACCGATTTTTCAACGCTCAGAACGTCAAACACATCTGCTGTAATATCGGGATTGATTGTCTTCAGATCTTCAAGGGTCAGGTCAGCAAGATCGCACTTCTTCTTTTCTGCCAAAGCCACAGCGTGACCAGTTATATGATGCGCCTCTCTGAAAGGTATTCCCAATTTTCTGACAAGCCAATCAGCAAGATCGGTTGCCGTTGAATAGCCGGAACCGGCCGCCTTTTTCATTATGTTTTTGTTGATTTCTATATCGGCAATCATACCGGCCATTGCAGCAAGCGACAATTCAAGCGATTGGGCTGCATCGAAAACCTGTTCTTTATCTTCTTGCATATCTTTCGAATAGGCAAGCGGAAGGCCTTTCATAATGGTCAACAAAGCAACCAGCGCTCCATTGATCCGGCCAGTTTTCGCACGTACCAGTTCTGCCGCATCGGGATTTTTCTTTTGTGGCATAATGGACGAACCGGTCGAAAAAGAATCAGGCAAATGGATGAAATTGAACTGCGCAGTCGACCAGATGACAATTTCTTCGGCGAGACGTGAAAGATGAACCGCGCAAATTGCCGAGGCACTTAGAAATTCCAGTGCAAAATCACGGTCGGAAACACTGTCGATCGAATTTCTGGTAGGTTCCCTGAAACCAAGTGCTTTAGCGGTCATAAAACGGTCTGTCGGGAAACTGGTACCGGCCAGGGCCGCAGACCCCAAAGGTGATTCGTTCATTCTCTCGCGTGCATCATACATGCGGGATAAATCCCGCCCGAACATTTCGACATAGGCCATTAAATGGTGACCCAGAGTTATCGGTTGAGCAACCTGCAAATGGGTGAACCCCGGCATAATCGTTTCAACTTCCTGTTCGGCTCGCTGCAACAGTGTCTCGATCAAATGCCTGATGGATTGAATGGTCTTGTCTGTTTCATTTCTCACCCAAAGGCGAAAATCCAACGCAACCTGATCGTTTCGCGACCGGGCTGTGTGAAGCCTTCCGGCGGCGGAACCGATAAGTTCGGCAAGGCGCGCTTCGATATTCATATGAATATCTTCAAGCTTTCGGGAAAAAACAAATTTGCCGCTTTCAATTTCGGAAAGGATCGTTTTCAGGCCTTTTTCTATCTCGTCATAATCGGCTGCCGATATAATGCCTTGTGCGGCCAACATAGCCGCATGGGCCGATGAACCTTTTATGTCTTCTTTATAAAGCTTTTTATCGAAATCGATCGAAGCATTGATCTCTTCCATAATGGCTGCCGGACCCGAGGCAAAACGTCCACCCCACATCTGGTTGCTTGATCCACTGTTATTCATATATGTTAGCCCCCATCGAAAGGACGAAAAAATGGTTGCAAGAATTCCCGAAAACCTAAAATTTTCTAGAAAACTCCGGAAAATAATTTCCAAGATTGCGCTTGGCACACTGAGCATATACGCGATAATGACGGCCTCTGACAACCAAGTTTACTCTTTTCCATCGCTGATTTCTGTGGCCCAAGCCGAAACCGGTTCCCAATGCGCAGCAAATTCCGGAAAAATCGATCGATTGAAGCAGTCGGCAGGCGGGTTTTTCAAGAATATGCGTTTTGCAGACGAACCTTATGATGCAACCAAACTCACCTTCAAAGATGAAACCGGCAAAGATCATACATTGGCAGAATTTTCCGGCAAAACCTTACTTCTAAACCTCTGGGCAAGCTGGTGTGTACCCTGCCGCACCGAAATGCCGGAGCTCGCCAATCTCAAACGTTCTCTTGGTAATGACACATTTGATGTCATGGCCATCAATATTGATAAAACAGCAAGCGATGAAAAAGTGAAAGACTTTTTGAAAAGTATAAAAGCCGACAATATTGTTTTCTATCGCGACCAGTCGATGGATGTTTTTAATGAAGTGCGCAAACAGGGACTCGCTATGGGACTTCCTGTCACCATGTTGATTGATAGAAATGGCTGCCTGCTCGGCTCTTATAACGGCTCGGCACCATGGAGCAATGCCGATTCGGAAAAACTGATGAAAGCTGCCATGGAAGCCGATAAAAAAGACTGATCATCGGTTTTTTATCCGGAACGGCACTTTAAAAATAATCAAAATGTAAAATTGGCCGGTTGAAAACCGGTCAATGCCGATTTTTGGTAAAATCAGGCTCAAAACCTTGACGTTTTTTGCGTTGCACAGCCAAATCAAGCGCGCCAAGAAATGCCGAGCGGTCACGGCCGGAAAACGGGCGAGGTCCACCGGTTACGACACCACTTTCCCGCAGATTTTCAAAGAGATTACGGGTGGCCAATGCCGCACCTATTGTGGCCGCATCAAAAAGCCGGCCGGAGGGGGAAATCGCCACAGCCCCCTTTTTGACCACACGATCGGCCAATGGCACATCATTGGTAACAACAATACTGGCCTCATCGGCCTTTTCTGCAATCCAGTCGTCTGCCTTGTTCAACCCTTGATCGACAATAACAGCTTCGAGAAAATCCTCATTCGGTATCCTCATGAAACTGTTCGAGACGATAAAAGTCTTGATATGATAACGTTCGGCTACCCGATAGGCTTCGGCTTTGACAGGACAGGCATCACCATCAAGAAACAACTTTATGATCATTTTGTCCGTCATTATTTTGCTGTTTTAGCCCTTCTTCTTTTTCCTCTTTTTGTTCAATGGCGCGCACCAATTGGCCAGGCTGTTGCTGACGGTTGCGATAAAACATAATGGCTGCGTTAATTTCTCCACCGAGAATAAAAATGGCACTCAACATATAGAGAAAGATGATTGCCACCATGATCGAGGCGAGCCCTGCATAAGTGGAAACATAATTGGCAAATGTCGCCAGATATTGTGCAAATAGCATCGAAGCTAAAACCCAAACCACCATGGTTACACCGATACCGGGCAAAATATCAGCCAATTTCCGCTTTCCGGCAGGAAGCCATTTGTGGGCAATCAGCAGGCTAATCAACAGAACAACAACTGCAATGGCATAACGCCAGAAGCGGATTGTGCCGACATATTGGCCGATAACCGGATAATCATGTTGAAGAATATTGATAACAAGCGGTGCCAGCACCAGAAGAAAACTGATAACCATCAGGCCGATTGTGCCGACAATAACGAAAAACAGACTTTGAAACCGGCAGAAAAACAGGCTGCGCCGATCAACCACGCGATAGGCACGATTGAGTGCGGTTCTCAATGCTTCCACGCCATTTGAAGCAAAATAGGCTGTTCCGATGACCGAAATGGTCAACAGACCACCGCGCTGAATGGTCATGACATTGACGACTTCCTTGACAATCGGACCGGCAATCGCATCGGGCAGCATTTTCAAAAGCGCATTGACACTTTGCTGGGTATAGGCACGTGCCCCGATAAAACTTGCGAGTGATGTTGCAAAAATCAGGAAAGGAAACAGTGCCATCAAACCGGACAAAGCTATATGACTGGCAAAAGCACTGCCAGAATCACGGAAATAGTGGCTGACAGCGTTATATAAAATGCGCCAACAAAAGCGTAAGGGTCTCAGCGTCAAATCAATGTCTTTCCCGTTAATCAACCCGAGCTTATGAGGCTGATCGCACAGACTAACGTATAAAATTATTTTAATTGAGAACGCAATCTAAACAAGCATCACAATAGCTATTTCAATGTTTTCCCGTCATTTGATCACGTCAGAGACGCTTTAATGGACTTTGCTACAGGCAATTCTATCTATATTTTTAAAAGAGACAGACGATTTCCCGAGGAGTCCAAAATGGTCAAAATCAATAAAATCTACACGCGTACAGGTGATGATGGCACAACCGGTCTTGTTAATGGTCCCAGACGCTCGAAAGCCGATTTGCGCGTTGATGCTTATGGCTCGATTGATGAAACCAATGCAACAATCGGACTTGCCCGTCTCGAAACGGTAAGCGAGCTCGACAAAATGCTCGAAGAAATACAAAATGACCTGTTTGATCTCGGGGCCGATCTGGCAACACCGCAAGAAAGCGAAAATAAAACAGATTTGCGTGTTTTATCCTCCCAGACAAAACGGCTTGAGGATGAAATCGACAGGTTGAATGAAAAACTTTCACCCTTGAAATCCTTTGTTTTACCCGGTGGGTCCAAAGCATCCGCCTATCTACACCTTGCCCGCACTGTCGCAAGACGTACCGAACGGACCATTGTTGCATTGAGTAAACAGGAACATGTCAGCAAGGATGTTCTGGGCTATATCAACCGGCTTTCGGATTTTCTGTTTGTTGCTGCCCGTTATGCTAATGATTGTGGTAAAAATGATGTATTATGGGTACCGGGAAAGAATCGCTAGAGGAGGAACCAGCGCATGATAAAGACGGTCGCTATTGTCGGAGCAGGACAAATGGGGGGAGGAATTGCCCAAACTGTTGCGACTGCCGGTTTTGAAGTTCTTCTTTACGATATTTCGGCCGAACAGGTTGAACATGCCATTTCGACGATTGAATCAAATCTTGCCCATCTCGTTAAAGCCGGAAAAATGAGCGAGCAACACCGGCTTCAAACAATCGAAAAACTTTCAACGCGATTGACTATCGATGAGTTGAAAAATGCCGATCTTATCATTGAAGCTGCAAGCGAGGATGAGAATATCAAAAGGGATATTTTCATCAGTCTTTGTGAAAATCTCGCCCCTGCAACCATTCTGGCCACCAATACATCGACCATTTCGATTACCCGTCTTGCTGCAACCACAAATCGTCCGGAAAAATTCATTGGCACGCATTTTATGAATCCGGTGCCACAAATGAAGCTTGTTGAAGTGGTACGCGGCATTGCAACCAGCGAAGAGACCTATTCGACAATTTGCGATTTTGTTACTTCAATCGGCAAAACTTTTACCGTTACCGAAGATTTTCCGGCCTTTATCGTCAATCGTGTCTTGGTGCCGATGATTAACGAAGCGATCTACGCCCTTTATGAGGGTGTGGGGGATGTCAATGCAATTGATACAGCTTTGAAACTCGGTGCCAATCATCCGATGGGGCCATTGGAACTTGCCGATTTTATCGGGCTTGATGTCTGTCTTGCTATTATGCATGTTTTGCATCAGGGATTGTCAGACTCGAAATATCGTCCTTGCCCGTTATTGATAAAATATGTCGAAGCTGGCTGGTTGGGGCGCAAAAGTGGCCGCGGTTTTTACGACTATAGCGGTGAAACACCAGTCCCCACACGTTGAGTTTTTTTCCGGAACTCTCCCGCTTAAAATGCTATGAAGAAAAACGACGCAGCTTCAAAAAACACTCCGGGCCGATTGTTATTGGTTCGCGGTTAAAGTCTTGACTTTAAGGCGATAAAAAGCTGCAAGAATAATTTGAAAAGTCGCCTGATAAATCCGTTGCACTCTCGTCTTTTATTCTGCTTGAAGATATTTTTCTGCAAAACTTTATCAATAGACAATTTCAAATGAACGGCAGAAAAGCCGACATCTTAAAAAACGGATTACCGCCAACAATGTAAGCACGTGAAATTGCCCGATAGAAATCGGTTTCCTCAATCAGAACGGCGCTATTGGAGTGCTGTAAACAGCTATCCACAACGCTTTTGACAAAGGCCAAAGAATTTCTGTGAAAGAATCAGCTACGCAATTTTTCAGGGATAATACGATCAGGTGGACGATGGTGGTCGATGAAAGCTTTGATATTGATGATGACTTTTTCACCCATATTGATGCGGCTTTCGACCGTCGCCGATGCCATGTGCGGCAAAAGCACTACTTTGCCTTGCTTTGCCAATTTGGCGAGCGACGGACTGAAATTCGGTTCTTTTTCGAAGACATCAAGACCTGCACCGGCAAGTTTGCCATTTTCTATCTGTCGGGCAAGAGCATTTTCATCAATAATTTCACCACGAGCCGTGTTAACGACGTAGGCCGTTTCCTGCATCAAAGCAAGACGTTCGGCTGAAAGGAGATGATAGGTCTTCTCGGTAAGCGGGCAATTGATTGAAAGAATATCAATTGTCTTCAACATATCATCAAGATCGGCCCAATAGGTCGCTTCAAGCTGCTCTTCAATTTTTTCGCTGACGCGGGCGCGATTATGATAGTGGATCGAAAGACCGAATGCTTTGGCGCGCCGCGCAACCGCTGTACCGATACGACCGAGACCGATAATACCGAGCTTCCTTCCATAGATGCGCCGTCCCAACATCCAGTCCGGCGACCAACCCGGCCAGATACCGCTTTCATTCAATACATTGGCACCCTCGACAAGGCGACGCGGCACTGCCAGTATCAGTGCCATTGCCATATCGGCGGTATCTTCTGTTTGAACATTCGGGGTGTTGGTCACAAGGATACTACGACCGGTTGCCGCGTTAATGTCGATATTATCGGTACCATTGCCGAAATTGGCAATCATCCTGAGATTATCTCCCGCCTGATCGATAAGGTCCTTGTCGATGATATCGGAAATTGTCGGGACCAGAACATCTGCACGTTTTACCGCATCAACCAGTTCCTGTCGTGACATCGGCCGATCTTGCTTGACAACCTCGGTATTAAAAAGCTCGCACATGCGCCTTTCAACCTGTTCCGGAAGCTTGCGTGTCAAAATGACCAACGGTAATTTTTTCCCCTGCATAGAAAACCTCGAAATATTTCCAATATTTTTCGCGATTATTGAGACCTCTTTAACCAGCACTATGGCATAGGATCATCAGGCTGTCATGAGTCTGGTCTGCTTATAGCAGAAAAGAAACCAAAGAACACAAGAGAAGAGAGGCACACACAGTGGACAGTTTCAGCAAATTCCGTTTTTCGAACCTTGAAAGAATGTTTTGCTTGGCAAGCATTTGTTCGGTTTTGACGGGTTTGTCTTTACTATTTTTTCCCGCTTCCGGCTTTGCAGAAGAAGAAGCGGCTCAGGAAGCTTCCCAAAATGTGGGGCCTAGCGGTTTGCCATTGCCGCGTTTTGTTTCTATCAAACCGGCGCGTGTCAATGTACGCGTTGGTCCCGGACGTAATTATACGGTTGTGTTCTCTTATCAAAAACAAGGATTGCCTGTGGAAATTACACAGGAATATGACCAATGGCGCAAAATTCGCGACTCGGATGGCGATGAAGGTTGGGTCTACCAGTCCCTTTTATCAGGCCATCGCACAGCAATGATAACGCCTTGGCAAAAAGACAAATCCAAGCTTGCCCCCATGCGTCAGGAACCGAGTGAAAATGCGCCGCTTGCTGCCGAACTCGAGCCCGGCGTTATCGCCACAATTCATAAATGTGACGGTAAATGGTGCGAACTTGATGTCAACCATACGCGTGGCTATGTAGCCCAAGATCAACTTTGGGGTGCCTATCCCGGAGAGACCGTCAAGAACTGATTTTTCTACTGCTGATAGCGGCTTTCAAATTGCTACCGCCAGAATCATCCGGTTTTGATATCCATCCACAGTCATATTGTTTCAGGATATCGGTTTAACACTCACAATTTTCACAAAAAATTATACCGGCTTTTTGGGACGTGGCTTTTAAAACATATGCACATCTTATCCAAAAACCGTTTCACACTTTTCGGGATGTCGCTTTTAAGTGCACGCACATCTTGTCCAAAAACCGTTTCACACTTTTCGGGATGTCGCTTTTAAGTGCACGCACATCTTGTCCAAAAACCGTTTCACACTTTTCGGGATGTCGCTTTTAAGTGCCCGCACATCTTATCCAAAAACCGTTTCACACTTTTTGGGATGTGCGTGTGGCGATGTGCGTGTGAAAACCATATCACCTCAGACAACCTTCACCACCAGATCATCCAGCCCGTCAATATGGCCTACCAATTCATCACCTTTTTGCACCGGCCCCACGCCCGCCGGCGTTCCCGTCATGATAATATCTCCCGCCTGCAACACGAATAATTGCGACAGATAGGCAATCATTTCAGGAATTTTCCAGATCATCTCGTTCAGATTGCCCGATTGGCGACCTTTACCGTTCACCGAAAGGGTTATCGAACCTTCGTTCATGTTTTTGGTTTGTGATTTTTCAATCAAATGGGAACAGGGAGCCGAATGTTCAAAAGCCTTAGCCGTTTCCCACGAGCGCCCCGCTTTTTTAAGTTCGGCCTGCAAATCACGTCGCGTCATATCAAGGCCGACAGCAAAACCGAATACGCAATCTTCTGCCTCTTTCGTCGTCAGATTTTGTCCACCTTTTTGAAGAGCAACAACAAGCTCTATCTCATGTTCAACATCATGACTTTTCGGCGGATAGGGGAAAACACCGTCGAATACCAGATTATCCGGATTTTTCTGGAAAAAAAACGGCGCTTCCTTTGACGGGTCATGCCCCATTTCTATCGCATGATTTGCATAATTGCGACCAACGCAATAAATCCTGTGAACCGGAAAAACTTTACTATTCCCTTTGATCGGAATGCCGATAATTGCAGGGGGCGTAAATATGAAATCACTCATTTCTTTATCCTCTCGTTTGAAAGAAACTTTCGGAAACTTTCAAGACCGGAAAATCCGGATGACCGGCTTTTATGAAAAATCGAACTTTATAAAGTTTTTAACCGTTTTTCCGAATACAAATTTTTGCAACCTTCAAATTTATAGCCATTTTCCCCGATGATATGAAGCCGATATTTATTTAACTTCGGTCACGATCAGACGGACAGCAAAAGCTGTAAAAATTCCGGCCATTAAAAAATCAAGTATTCTTACAAAATGCGGGTTTTCTTTTAAGGCTTTGGCAAATTTGTCGGCAGCCAATACCATCGAAACCGTGAAGGGAAGGGAGATGGGAATGAAAGAAGCTCCGAGAAAAAATATCTTTCCGGGCGCATGCGGGTCGAGCGCATCAACAAATTGCGGCAAAAAGGTCAAATTGAAAAGAAGCACTTTCGGATTTAGAAGATTGATAGCGAGCCCCGTAAGGTAATTCCGTCTCACACTGAGCTTCTTCTGCTTTTTTCCGTCGACCAAAAAATTCGACCGGTTCAAAAGCGCTTGTAGCGCAAGCCATAAGAGATAGACGGAACCGGCCACTTTGAGGATAAAAAATGCCATTGGCGAGGCTATTATCAACGCCGATAGGCCGACAGAGACCGCAAAAACCTGAATGATAATGCCGGTTGTACAACCGGCAATGCAAGCAAGGCCTGCCGCTTTTCCCTGCGATATGGCTCGGCCGACAAAAAGTGCCATATCGGGACCCGGAATGAGCGTCAAAATGATTGCTGCACCGGCAAATTCCAAAAACACATGGGCGTCAGGTAAGAAAGACATGGTCATGATCTCTCGTTAATCATCTTTGTCTTATTGTTTTATCAAACCATTTCAATCTGTTTTTATAAGTTTTATGTAAGAAAAAATTTTTGATTGCTTGCATGGTTGCTATCTCCTGATAAAACAGCTCATATCAATTCAATCGGGTCAATCAATTGGGGCCATTAATTATCGGACAGAAAAAATGGAAAAGTGGAAAGACGTTAAAAAAGTTGTACTGGCCTATTCAGGCGGCCTTGATACTTCAATCATATTGAAATGGTTGCAAACCGAGCTTGGTGCCGAAGTTATCACCTTCACAGCCGATCTGGGGCAGGGCGAAGAGCTTGAGCCGGCACGCCGCAAAGCGGAAATGCTCGGTGCCAAACAGATTTTTATGGAAGACCTGCGCGAAGAATTTGTTCGCGATTTCGTATTTCCGATGTTTCGCGCCAATGCGGTTTATGAAGGTGTCTACCTTCTGGGAACATCAATTGCCCGCCCGCTCATTTCAAAACATCTGATTGAAATTGCCGAAAAAACCGGTGCCGATGCGATTGCTCATGGTGCGACAGGTAAGGGCAATGATCAGGTTCGTTTTGAACTTTCAGCTTATGCTTTGAACCCTGATATAAAAATCATTGCGCCATGGCGGGACTGGAATTTCAAGAGCCGTACAGAGCTTCTGGATTTTGCCCAGAAACACCAGATTCCTGTGACCAAAGATAAACAGGGTGAAGCACCTTTTTCGGTTGATGCGAATTTGCTGCACTCGTCTTCAGAAGGTAAAGTGTTGGAAGACCCGTCACTTCCCGCTCCCGAATATGTGCATTTGCGCACTGTCTCGCCTGAAAATGCACCTGATAAACCGACGATTATCACCATCGGCTTCAAGAATGGCGATGCCGTTTCAATCAATGGCAAACAAATGTCGCCGGCAACTTTGCTGACCGAACTCAATAAATATGGTCACGATAACGGTATCGGTCGTGTTGATCTGGTTGAAAACCGCTTTGTCGGTATGAAATCACGTGGTGTCTATGAAACGCCGGGCGGTACAATCCTGCTTGCAGCCCACCGCGCAATTGAATCGATCACGCTTGATCGCGGTGCAGCACATTTGAAAGACGAGTTGATGCCGCGTTATGCCGAGTTGATTTACAACGGCTTCTGGTTTTCTCCCGAACGCAAAATGTTGCAGGCTGCAATAGATCTGTCGCAGGAAAATGTTGAAGGGGAAGTCAAGCTGAAACTCTATAAGGGCAATGTCATTATTGAAGGTCGCAAGAGTGACAAATCGCTTTATTCGAGTTCACTCGTTACATTTGAAGATGACCACGGCGCCTATGACCAGAAAGATGCTGCAGGCTTCATCAAATTGAATGCTCTGCGCCTTCGCACCCTTGCTGCACGTGATCGCAAATAAGCATTTTTATCCATATTTTACAAAAGCTCCGGAATGAATCTTCCGGAGCTTTTTATTGCCTTTTGTCATCTCCAAATCTAACCTGAATTTTGCAAGTTACGTCGTTAAAAGATTTCCCAAAAACAACAAAAAAATACCGATCATCAAGTGCTTTTGTCCCATGTGCCAAGGTGAAAAACCCCGAATTGCCGGCTAAAGGATTGTTTTTTCCCTTATGCAGGACTAAATCCAAAAGAGAAATAAATTGGAAAGGCTCCTTGGATGAAACAAAATCTTGGTAGCGTTGATCGCATTATCCGTATTATTATCGGTGTTGTTCTGCTTTCTCTTATTTTCATTCTTGATAGCGGCGCGCGCTGGTTTGGTTTGATCGGCCTTATTCCGCTTATCACTGCAATTATCGGTTTTTGCCCGCTTTATAAAATATTCGGCCTATCAAGCTGCCCTTTGAAACACTGATAAAACGATTCGCCGCTTTGGTGTACATTGACCCAAAAACTTCAGTCCGTTAGCGGGTTCCCATGTATAGTAATTCCGGAATTTGGAAGATGCTCGGATAAGTCACTAACATCATTCCGCCACTGAAACTTAATGTGAAAATAATTGTTGCGACGATGACACCGGTTGCACCATTCATAAAAGCCGGTGTTTCAATCGGGTTCCGGCTTATCGGCTTTTCTTGCTTATCTTCCGGATCATCATCTAGCGTGACAATGAATAAGCCGAGATTGAGAAGTGGTATGACCAGGAGCCAGGCAGCGCCTTTTTTACCGAATCCGTCCCGCGCACGGGAAACAGAAAGGTACATGGCGATATAACCAAACAGAAATGGCGGGATAGCTGCAAGCAAAACCAGAAATGCCAGTGGCAATGTGCCAATTAATCTGAACACTAGCAAATTGATTGCATAAGTTAATAAAACATAGCCCAAAAACGCAAAGGCAAGTATAAACATATAGGGAATGCGATAAAGCGTCTTCAAACTGATATTGGTAAAATAGGCGAGCACAGCACCAAACAGAAACGAAAGCAGAAGTCCATCCAGTGAAAGAATAAAACCTTTAATAGAAAAAATGTAACTTAACATTTATATTACTTCTTTCTGCAATTGCTGTTCGAGTAATTACAAAACTTCCGAGAATAATTCCGCCTTTTAAAAAAATTTTTTAAACGACCCTACTTCTCTTTTCGGAGAATAGTATCGTTACCCGGACCGCGCTATATTGTATCCCGATCGGGTTTATATCTCAATCGGGACCGGGACGTGAACAACAATGCAATTATAAGATGAATGCCGATTGAAAAACACGTCGTTTTAGCTGTTATCATTCTTTAAATATTGTTTTATCTGAACACTAGTGACGATCGACCGAAACGCCATTTTTATCAATTGTCATTTCGACGCCTGACGGTTTTTGCTGCTGTTTCTGTTGGTAAGTTTTATAACCCAAGCCCGCAACAACAACGATAAGAATGCCAATAATAAGGAAAAGGAAATTCCGGTTCATCAAATTGCTCCCTACTCAAAGTAATAGGGAGCAATATGGAGCATTATTTTCTATTTCAAGGGAAGTATTACCCGGTTTTCAATTCAGAATGACCGGAAGAACACTTTCGATATGGCTCATTTTAATGGGCTTCATCCCAATTTTTAGCTGCGCGTGCATCGACTTTAAGTGGCACAGATAGGGATAATGCCGGCATTGTCGCGTTCTCCATCACATCTTTTACAAGAGCGGTGGTTTTTTCAACTTCGTTTTCAGGCAATTCGAAAATCAGTTCATCATGAACCTGCAACAACATTTTAGCCGATAAGCCGGCTTCCTTCAGCGCGTCATCCATTTTTATCATGGCACGACGGATAATATCGGCTGCAGCCCCCTGAATCGGTGCATTGATTGCCGCTCTCTCGTTGAATGCCCGCACTTGTGCGCTTTTGGAATTGATATCCGGATAATGTGCGCGCCGTCCGAAAATTGTTTCTACGAACCCATGTTCATGCGCAAAAGCTTTGGTCTTTTCCATATAGTCTTTGATACCGGGAAAACGTTCAAAATAGGTGCGGATATATTGGGCTGCTTCCTCGCGCGGAATCGACAATTGATTGGCGAGACCGAAGGCAGAAATGCCATAGATAATCCCGAAATTGATCGCTTTGGCACGGCGACGAACTTCCGGTGGCATACCCTCGATCGGCACACCAAACATTTCCGATGCCGTCATTGCATGAATATCAAGGCCATCTGCAAATGCTTTCTTCAAAGCTTTGATATCGGCGACATGGGCAAGAACACGCAATTCAATCTGGCTGTAATCGGCAGACAGTAGTAAATTGCCGGGACCGGCTATAAAAGCGGCACGGATTTTTCTTCCCTCCGGTGTGCGAACCGGAATATTTTGCAAATTCGGGTCTGACGAGGCAAGCCTTCCGGTTGACGTTGCAGCCATTGAATAGTTTGTATGAACGCGCCCCGTATCAGGTAAAATATAATTCGGAAGAGCATCGGTATAAGTCGATTTCAATTTTGTTAGCTGGCGCCAATCAACAATCTTGCGGGGTAATTCATGGCCCTCGGCTGCCAGATCTTCAAGAACCTGAGCCGATGTTGACCATTGACCGGTTTTGGTTTTCGAGCCGCCGGGCAAGCCCATTTTACCGAATAAAATTTCTCCCAATTGCTTGGGCGAACCGATATTGAACTTTTCTCCGGCAAGTTGATAGATTTCGTCTTCCAAAGCGGCCGCCGACTGGGCAAGCTCGCCGGATAGTCGTGACAATAATTGCCGGTCAACCAGAACACCGCGTTCTTCCATACGCGCAAGAACGGTCACCAATGGCCGCTCCAGACGCTCATAAACACGGGTAACACCGCGAGCGACAATTTGCGGTTTTAAAACCCTCCAAAGTCGCAACGTAACATCGGCATCTTCGGCCGCATATTGTGTTGCCCGTTTCAAATCGACGGCTGCAAAACCCGTTGCCGTTTTTCCACTTCCGGCAACCTCTTTGAATGTAATCGGCTTATGCCCCAACCAGCGCTCTGAAAGTGCGTCCATTCCATGGGTCAAAGTTCCGGCATCAAGAACATAGGAAAGCAACATCGTATCGTCGAAGGACCGGATTGTGACATGATATTGTCGCATCACCAGCCAATCATATTTCATATTTTGCGCGATTTTTAATATTGCAGGATTTTCCAAGACCGGTTTCAATAAAGCGACCGCTTTTTGTGTATCAATTTGTCCTTTCAGGCGTCCGCCGCCCAATAAATCATTGCTACCATCGACATGGTTGAGTGGCACATAAGCTGCTTCACCGGGATTAAGGCCTATAGAAAAGCCCACAAGTTCCGCTTGCATCGGATCAAGTGAAGTCGTTTCGGTATCAAATGCAAAGAACCCCTGATCCAACGCCCGATCAAGCCACTGTTTCAGTTCGGCTTCGTCAGTTATGGTGTGATAAGCGGTCGTATCTATTTTTTCTGTGAGTGCTTCTTTTTTACGTTTTTCTGCAAGAAGCTGCGGGGTGTTTTCTTGTGCATCGTCGGAGCCGCTTTTTTGTTCTTGTTCAAGATTGCCACTCGCTTCCGGCGCTCTGCCGACATCCGAACCCGCCTCAAGATCTGGCCCGTGGGCACTCTTGCCCCATTCGACATCAAGATTGACCGGCTCGATCAAAGCCGCATCACAATTGGTTGCTTCTGCGACACGACGCGTCAAAGAATTGAATTCCATTGCTTTCAAAAAGCCGATAAGGCGCGGCCCGTCGGTTGGTTCCAATAGAAGCCCATCAAGACCAATTTCAAGCGGAACATCGGTTTTTAATGTTACAAGTTGACGCGCCAATCTTGCCTGATCGGCAAATTCGATAATATTTTCACGACGTTTTTGTTGTTTGATGTCTCCGGCATGAGCCAAAAGCGTATCAAGATCACCGAATTCGTCAAGAAGCTGGGCTGCGGTTTTCGGGCCAATACCCGGAACACCTGGAACATTATCGGTCGAATCGCCGGTAAGAGATTGCAAATCAATCATCTTTTCAGGCGGAACGCCCCATTTTTCGATCACTTCTTTAATGCCGATCGGACGGTCTTTCATGCCGTCATACATCCCGACCTGTTGATTGACGAGTTGCATGAGATCCTTGTCGGAAGAAATGATTGTGGTTTTTGCACCACTTCGGGTAGCCGCAGAAGCATAAGTCGCAATAATATCGTCAGCCTCATAACCTTCTTTTTCAATACAGGGTAGATTGAAAGCGCGGGTTGCCTGCCTGATAAGGCTGAATTGGGGAATAAGATCGTCGGGTGGAGTAGGGCGGTTCGCTTTATATTCGGGATATATCTTTTTACGGAACGTTTCTGATGAATAGTCAAAAATGACAGCAAAATGCGTCGGCACGACGCCAACAGCTGTATCACGCGCATCGCACAGCAATTTCCAGAGCATATTGCAAAAACCCGCCAGTGCACCAACAGGCAAACCGTCTTTTTTCCGTGTTAATGGCGGCAAAGCGTGATAGGCGCGAAAGATATAACTTGAACCGTCAACGAGAAAAAGGTGATCATTTTTGTGCATCGTCAATCCTGACATTGAATTCTGAAAACATTATATAAAGTTAAGAGCATATTGAACCCAAATAGCCCATTAGCAAACGATAGAAAATGTGGTGCGGGCAAAATTTATCGTTAGCCTTTTCGGACATTTTTCACGCATTTGTTACAAAATGTTAATATAGTTGCCCTTGAAAAGCCATTTTTAAATTCTTTTATATGACCTATCGACACTGCGTCGATATGTCCGGTTGTCCGGCTTTGTCCCCCGCCGTTTACCGGATACAACAGTCTACTTTCCCTCTCCGGACTGTTGAGTGAGTGCAGTAAAAAAGGCCGTTGTGGTTCCCCCCTCTCCGCAACGGTCTATTTTTTTGTGCTTGATATGAAGGCAGTTTTTATGGTGGTTTATTCTACCATATTTATGTTTACACGTTTTTCTTTCTTCTGCCAGTCGGTTATCGGGCATCGTTTTTTAAAAAAATAAGAAAAACCGGTTTTCCTTTTTTATTCGATTTACCCCTCTTTGTAACAGAGAAAATCTATATTAACATTAGTTGTTCAACAATATTATTGAACTAAAAACAAAGAGGGGAAAATCATGAATTTTTTATCAGCCAAATATATTAAAACAGGGGTCTATTTTTGTCTTGGTTTTTTATTTTTAACCTTTCAAGCTTCCGCCGAGTTGCTCGAAAAAGGTAAACTTTCTATCGGCTCCGATCTGACATATCCGCCCTATGCCTATATGGCCGACAACAAGCCAGCCGGCTTCGATGTAGAATTTTCAGAATTGCTTGCAAAACAAATGGGACTTCAACCGAATTTTGTTGATACCCGTTTTTCCAGTCTGATCACTGGAATGCGGTCATTCAAATTCGACATTATTGTTTCAGCGATGTTTATTTCGGAAGAGCGGAGCAAAGTTCTCGATTTTATTCCTTACATCAAAACCGGCAATTCCATGATGGTTTTGAAGGGATCTTCATTCCAGCCGGCAAAAGAAGATGAATTGTGTGGTAAAACGGTAGGATCAATTCGCGGTGGTGCCTGGGTTCCGTCTCTGCGTGCTCTTTCAACCGACTATTGCAGCAAAAACGGCAAAGCTCCATTGACGGTCAATGAATATGATACGGATCCCCAAGTCACACAAGCATTACGTTCGGGTACAATTGATGTCCAAATGTCCGACGCCAGTGTAATTTCAAGTGTAATGGAGCGGTTTCCCGGCCAATTCGAGGTAACCAGTCACGAATTGATTTATCCGGTTCTCATCGGAATTGGCATTGGTAAAAATAATAAAGATATCGACCAACAGGTTTCACAAGCTTTCGAGGCTCTCAGACAAGATGGCAGTTATGCCAAATTGTTGGAAAAATATCATTTTTTCGCGCCTGATCAGGCCGATATCGATGCTGCTGTCAACAAGCTGAAATAAATCCGGCGAGGTGAAACGATAATATGGCGTTCGATTGGCATTATACGTTCGGCTTGCTTGTTGATTCAAATTTCTGGTTTGCAACATTATTGGTCATTGAACTGAGTGTTCTAAGTTGGATTATAGCTGCTGCTATCGGCTTTATTCTCGCCCAGGCAAAATTATCCGATAAAACAGTTATTTCACTGGCTGCCAGTGGCTATATCTGGTTTTTCCGTAGTCTGCCCTTATTGGTGCTTCTGATATTTGTATCCTGTCTGCCGCAGATATTTCCTTCAACGCGTACTGTATTATCAAGTGCGTTTATCACAGGACTCATTTCTCTCGTCTTGAGTGAAGCAGCCTATATGGCCGAAATCCACCGTGGAGGTCTGATTTCAGTTCCTCCCGGACAATCCGAAGCGGCGAAATCCCTCGGTTTGAAATTCTTCGGCTTACAAAGACTGATCATTGTTCCGCAAGCGTTAAAAATATCTATGCCGACCTTGGCAAATGAATTTGTGACGATTGTCAAATTAACGTCTCTTGTTTCGGTTGTATCATTGGCTGAAATTCTTGTCGTCGGGCAACGCCTTTATACGCAAAACTTCCTTGTTCTTGAAACAATGGCAGCCGTGGCTTTCTATTACATTATGATTGTCACAGTTTTCAGCTCGGCTTTACAATGGATTGAAAAACGCAGTGATGTCCGTTTCAAAGCGCAAAAAATCGGTACAATTAATGACGAAGAAATTCGGAAACGAATTGGTCAAAATTTGAAATTTCCCGATCTATCCGACCAAAATGACGATGCTTTGGCACTGGACGCACAAAAACTTTCGAAAGCTTATGGCTCACAACAAGTATTGACCGATATAAGCCTCAAGGTCAAAAACGGAGAAGTGATTTCAATAATCGGTCCTTCCGGTTCCGGAAAAACCACGTTTATCCGCTTGCTCAACGGCCTGGAAAAAGCCAATCAGGGCGAAATTTTTCTACATGGCAAAAAATTTATCCATGCCGAGCAAAAACCTTCCGGACATTCGACATTCTGGCAAGATCGTTCGATGATCGTCGACATCGGAATGGTTTTTCAGAGTTTCAATCTTTTTCACCATCTCACTGTCCTCGATAATGTGTTGCTTGCAGCACTTTATCACAAACGGGGAACACGCGCGCAATTAACACCTTATGCCTATGCATATCTTGATAAGGTCGGCATGGCGCATCATGCCTTGAAATATCCTCACCAGCTTTCAGGCGGTCAACAACAACGCGTCGCAATTGCCAGAACCATGATGATGCAACCACGTATTATTCTTTTCGACGAGCCAACATCGGCTCTTGATCCCGAAATGGTTGGCGAAGTGCTTGATGTCATCAAAAACCTTGCACAAGCAGGAACGACTTTGGTGATTGTCACTCACGAAATGAGATTTGCTTTCGATATTTCCGACAGGATTGTTTTTATGGAAGGCGGTTCCATCATTTGTGACTCGACACCGGAAGAATTGTTGCAAGGGTCGGTTTTACGCGTCAACAACTTTCTACAAACCAGTGGTTTACTAGCAGGATAAAAATATGGCTAAAGAATCCGCTTCTATCCGGATTAGCGCGGCAATACGCGAAGATATTTTTCGTGGCCACCTCCATTCGGGTACCAGCCTTATAGAAACAGAGCTTTCCGAAAAATACAAAGTTTCGCGCAACACTTTGCGCGAAGCGTTCCAATTGCTGCATATGCAAGGTCTGGTTACCCAGGAAAGAAATAAAAGCGTCCGCATCCGGCGGATGACACTTGACGATATGAAAGACATTTTCATTGTCCGGCGTCTTTTTGAACTCTCGGCGCTTGATCATAAGTCGGCCATTACAAATGAATGGCTTGACAAGATGAGGCAATTGATTGCTTGCGAAGAAAAAGCCGTGGAATCTTCCCAGGCAAAAAGTATCGGAACATATAGCCTTATTTTTCATCAGCATATTGTCGCATTGCACAAAAGCGAACGCATTGACCAAATGTTTGCGACAATTATTCCCCAATTACGTTTGATCTTCGTTTCCGGTCCCCTTGAATTATCTTATCAAACACAATGGGTGAAACGTGAAATCGAGATCTGGCAATTTCTATCGAACGGAGAATCCGACAAGGCAAAACAAGCCTTGAGCGACTATCTCGATGATTCTGAAAAATATCTCGTCACATCTTCAATTGACAATGAACAACCATTTGAAAGTTTATTAATGGAGGTAAACTATGGCTTATAGAGAAGCTGCTTACAGAGCCGATGAAGGATCGGCACTGACAGTTAATAAAGAATTTTATGATCGTATTGCCCGTTCGGTTGGGCCTGATACGCTCATTGACGAAATCGTTATTCCGATAAGGGATGCACGAGCATGGAAAGTACCGGCCGGCCATGTCTTCCGTGTCAAAACTTTAGAAGGTCCGCAAGTTGGCGATTTTAATTTATGGTCATCCGATGACCCCCGTGAACATATGTGGGCAGCAAGAACAAGACAATTGCAACGCGCCCACGTCAGTACTTATGATCGTTTATGGTCTAATTTGCCGTTTATGCGCCCGATGGTCACGATTATAGAAGATACATTGGCAGATTACGGGGTTGACGAAGATGGTGGCAGAATTCACGACCTTCTCGGTACACGTTGTGACCCTTATGTAAACAGATTATTGACCGGAAAAGATTTTAACTTCCACTGCCATTCGAATTTGACACGGGCAGTATTGCCGCTTGGCCTGACCGAATTCGATGTCCATGATGTCCTCAATATCTTTCAATGCACCGGTCTCAATAGTGACGACCAGTATTTCATGAAAGATTGTCCGGCAAAACCCGGTGACCATTTGACATTCTTTACAGAAATCAATGTGTTGTGTGCGCTCTCGTGCTGCCCGGGAGGAGATCTTTCGGTCGATCTATGGGGACCGGACGCACACGATCCGTTAGAAACATGTCATCCGATCGGTATTGAAATACACAAAGTCGATAAAGCTCTTCTTGATGGATGGAAACAGCCGGAACGTTCGCCTTATGCCGGTTTCCACGGGTTGAAGCTTGATTCGGTCGATTGGGAAGCACAAAAAAAACAGTTATCAGGCTGCGGTTGTTAAGCTTACCATAATTCGACAATTCATAACCAAAGTAGAATTCAAAAATTGGGCCGGAAAAACATTCGGCTCAATTTTTTATGTGGCTCCACATGGCTTTTTCGCCGATTTTTGCAAGCAATGCGTCATGAGCCGCTTTATCCTCATCGCTCAAACGGCTTGGCAATGGCTCAGGGCGAGTTTTCAGAACAATTTTACTCTGACCATCATTTTCGTTGGATTTGCTGTCGGCATTCGCTCCATCAAATCCCAAAGCCCCCTGTTTGCCGCCAATAAGTTCGATATAAACATCGGCGAGAATTTCAGAGTCGAGTAAAGCACCATGCAGTGTCCGACGTGAATTATCGATACCGAAGCGTTTACACAAAGCATCCAGAGAATTCGGTCCCATCGGAAATTTCCGTCGCGCCATTGCCAATGTATCAATTATACGATCAACACTGATAAGGGGCTTATGGATACGCTCCAATTCGGCATTCAAAAATCCAAGGTCGAAGTTTGCGTTATGGGCAATCAATGTCGCGCCTTCGATAAAGGAAAGAAAATCATCAGCTATTTCTTCAAATTTCGGCTCGTCCTTGAGGCGCTCATTGGTAAGGCCGTGGACTGCTACAACCTCGTCAGGGATAATCACGCCTTGCGGATTGAGATAGACGTGAAAAGTTTTATCGGTGAGATAGCGATCAACCATCTCCACACAGCCGATTTCGACAATACGGTCTGTTTCTTTGTGAAGGCCTGTTGTTTCAGTATCAAAAATAATTTCTCTCATAAAAACCTGCTCTCACCTACTCTTTAACCTGCCTTGACTTGCATAGCTGTTTTTGCACGAATTGCACCTTCATAATGGATTATTTCCCATCTTTCTTGCGTTTTGAAGACGCAATAAACAACAAATCCCGTTTCCGATGCTATCGTTTCCTATATTTGCGCGAACTCTCCCCGAAGGGAGGCTATCAAAATAATCGACGCAAAATCATTTTGATGATTCCTACATCCTATCTCTGAAAGAAACTATGGATAATCCGGATATAACATCGCCGAAATCTGCGATTAAGTCGTCATTTCAATTTTACAAAAATTGTAACGAAAAATACCCTTATTTTTTATCGACGGCAGTTTACTTGCCGGTCAAACGCGCAATCAGATGTTTTACCTGTTCTCTGGCGTCATCAAGGCTCTTGCCGGTATCAATAACAAAATCGGCACGCCTTCGCTTTTCTTCATCGGTTATTTGGCGCGACAAAATACGGTCGAGTTTCTCATCATCCCAGCCGCTTCGAGCAAGCACACGTTGCCGCTGGATTGCAAGCGGAGCCGAAACAACCGCTATTTTGTCAACCCGTCCTTCCGGCCCTGTTTCAAATAATAAAGGAATATCGAGAACCACAAGCGGGTCACCTTGATCGCGATGCTTTTTGACAAAATCTTTTTCTTTTTTGCGCACCAAAGGGTGAATGAACTTTTCCAAAACGGCAAGCTTTGTTGGATCTTTGACAATTGTTTTCGATAATTTTGACCGGTCTATGTGGCCATCTGTCAGACAATCGGGGAAAATACGGCTTAAATTTTCGATAACCTCTTTACTTTCGTAAAGTTCATGAACAGCCTTGTCGGCATTATAAACAGGAACACCGGCTTCCTCGAAAAAGCCGGCCGTTGTCGTTTTTCCCATGCCGATAGATCCTGTAAGCCCGAGGATAATCATTTATTGGCCCATTTTACCCAGAATTTCTTGTCGTAATTCATTGTCCACAACAGGTCTTACTCCAAACCATCGTTCAAACCCTGGTACAGCCTGATGAAGCAACATTCCGATTCCATCAACATAATTAAGGTTTTTAGCTTTGGCTTCCAAGAGAATTGGCGTCATCAAAGGAGTATAAACAATATCTGTCACGAGAACAGACGGCTTTGCCTGATCAAGGCGAATAAACGGTTCGCTATCTTTTTCGATAAGATTATTTGTCATCCCCAAAGATGTCGTATTGACGATTAAATCCGCCAGAGGAACAAGATCATCAATTTCGTTCCAATTGCGTGCTTTTACCTGATTGCCAAAATAACCGGCAAGCTTGTCGGCACGTGATCTCGTCCGGTTTACAAGGTAAATGTTATCAAAACCACGTTGTTCAAGCGTATAGATAATTGCGCGCGCCGCACCTCCGGCCCCGATGACAAGTGCCGCATTTCCCCCCCAACCGGGAGCAAAATCGTTAAGATTGGCTTCAAAGCCATAGCCATCGGTATTGCTTGCACAAAGTATGTTATTCTCGAACCATAATGTATTGGCAGCTCCTATCCTTGTTGCAGCCTGATCTTTTTTTTCGGAAAGGCGAAAGGCTTCTTCTTTATGAGGAAGGGTAACATTGCCACCGCAAAAACCTTTTTTTTGCAGCGAATTGATAAATGTTTCAAAATCTTCCGGCTTTACCTCGACTGCATCATAAGTTCCGGCCAAGTTATATTTTTTGAGCCAAAAGCGATGAATTTGCGGTGAAAGCGAATGCCCGACCGGATAACCGGTTACAAAAGCATGAGGTATTTCTGGTATTATATTTGTCATCTTATCGAATGATGATTCCTGTCTCGCGTAATTTCTGCAACAATAATAAGAGGGGTAAACCGATAATGGTAAAATAATCACCATCTATTTTATCAAATAGCTGGATACCCAAGCCTTCAACCTGATAGGCACCGACACTTGATTGAACATCTTCTCCTACTTTATCGATATAATAATCAATAAATTCGGGCGATAATGACCGGACTGCCATTTTCGCCGTTGAAAGCCCGACGCAACCGGCTTTACCAGCTTTTGCCAAAGCGATGCCGCTATGAAGATAATGTGTTTTTCCCGATAAAGAGACGAGGCGCTGCCGCACGCCCTCAAGATTTGACACTTTGTGGAGTGCTTTTCCTTCTAGCTCGAGTGTTTGATCACATCCGATAACAAGCGCATCGGGAAACCGGCTGGAAACATCTTCAGCCTTTTTTATTGCCAATTCTTTGGCAAGTTCCTCTGGTGTGATTTTACCTAAAGTTTTTTCGAGCTCGCGCTCATCTATTTTGGCTCCTTCAACATCGAATTCGAGACCGGCATTTTCCAAAATCGATTTTCTAAAAGGGCTTAAAGAGGCAAGAATAAGCGGTTTATGAGACATAATTTTTCTTTTTATTAAAATTCAAATTTGATGATCGCGCAAATAGAGCTCGAGAATCGCTGTTGCCGTTTCTTCGATAGAACGGCGTGTAACATCAATAATCGGCCAATTGTTGCGCATGCAAATTTGTTTGGCATTATTGAGTTCCTGAGCGATACTTGCCCTGTCAATATAGCTTTCGGTAGAAAGCCCGCCACCAATGTTACGACTTTGCCGCACCTGACTTATCCGGTCGGCAGAAGCTATAAGGCCGACAATCATAGGTTTTTTTGACAAAAAGAGCTGATTGGGTGGTTCAACACCCGGAACCAGCGGGACATTGGCAGTTTTTATGCCGCGATTGGCAAGATAGATACTTGTCGGCGTTTTTGATGTTCGCGAAATTCCAACGAGAATCACATCGGCATTTTGTAAGCCGTCCGGCAATTGGCCGTCATCATGATCCA
>CAMLLT010000005.1 GCA_946480935.1 uncultured Bartonella sp.
TCAATCGTTGCCAGTTCGACAAAACCCGCGCGTTCCGTGGTTGCTTTCGCTTCGATGTATTGATTATTAACACGAATAAACAACCTGCCATCGGGAAGCCCGATGCCATGACCGTCAGGTGCTTCATAGAAATTCCAATTCTGCCCGTTCCACTCGGCCAGTTGTCCGGTCTTGTCTTTCCAGTCGCCCTTTGCGTCTGCCGGAATGACATAGGTATCGCCGAATGTATTATTCTCTGCCGCCGGCGGCGTTGTTAATGTTAGAGATTTTGCAGGAATCCACGATTTTCTTGATGTTTGCCGAATTGCCTTTGAAAGTTGGCCTAAATCACTGTTATCAGGAACCATTCCCGCGTCTGTAATTGCCTTCACAATTTCGCGTTGGGGAAACTCGATAGATTCAGCCGGGGGAATAGAACCGGCAACGCCGATTGATGGATTGCCATTAATGTAAGGCGCGTCCGGATTTGCCGCGCCAAAGGGTGCATTATACTTCATTCATTTTTTTCCTGTGTGTAATAATTAGAATAATCAAAAATTATTTCTGTGTGCGCTGGTTTCCACCTGCGCAACAAACACTCCAAGTCACTAGCAAGACCTATTCTAACATGCGGGTCAACGCCGGTCTGACCACTACCTGCACGAAACCAAGACAAACGCGTCTTGAATAATTTTACAGCCCAAAAAAAACGGATATCAGGCGTGCCTATTTGATAATCAGTATTACCGACATCGCTTATGCCCACTTGAAACGGAGAAAATTCTTGAATATCAATCTCGTACCCAAGTTGCTTTGCAACATTGATAAAAAATTGTCGTGATTGGTCACCTATCATCGTCATTTTAACAATAAGCGCATTTATCCGGTCTTCGATTGTCAAAGCTTCGGCGGTACATTCATCCGGAAGGCCAAACGCCCGTTCCCAATCAGCTAAAAGTTCGCGCGTAGTCCGTGGGTCGCTTTCACGAACAAAAAAATCGATAATTCTCTGATCGATTGTGCCAAATATTTGGCAAAAACCGGCGAGCAATTGCATCAAATGACTGTCGTAATCTCGCGGCCAGGCGGCACCGACCGGCAATAAATCGGCCAGAACATTTAAATAATCATCGCCGTTGTGGTGGGTCAGTTTAAGCATATTTTATTTGCCCCAAAACAGCTATCGCACCGTTGTTTGGCATGACAAAATCAGGCGCAACTAAGTTAAAATGATTAACAGTGTTCACCGCCGCGATCGCTTCGGAAAGCCAAGAATGATAGATGGTTTGCGCCGATTGCCGTACGCCGTTAATGGTTCGGGCAGGGGCAGCGCGAGAACGTAACATTGTTCTTACGCTTTCTTCAATTGCTCCTCTTGAATCTGCTGATGCCTCAAGTTCCAAAATCGAAAAACTTAACGGCTCAAAAATAGGCGCAACGACAAATAAATCTTTGACCGAAACGGGTCGAACTGCATCAAGATGTTGTTTTACCGCATCAATATCATCTGCATTTGGCAGCCCGCCGGTATCAGCTCGCAAATCATCCATTAAAAATCGAACGGTAACAGTGCCTGGCCCCATTTCACCGGCCGAACACCAAGCACGAGTAACACCGGGGACTTGGAGCGTCCAAGCAACATAATCATCTGCATCCCCGCCCATCGGGGGGCGACGAATGCGATCAAGCACGCGTTGGCGTAACTGGTCGTCATCTTCTTCATCCGCCCCACCGGTGATTGAAATAACTTCAATAATGCCGTTTATGCCTGTGATCGCTTGGTCCAATGACAAACGTGCAGCATTTGTTAAATTGCCGCCGCTGCCTGCTTTTATGGCAACAACATTGACAGTGGTTTTTGGTTCATCACCGCAAGTAACTTCTTCAGCCGTACGATATTGTTGAATTTCGCCATTCCCACCGTTTCCTGACATAAAAGTCCCTGCTGGTATAAACACGCCTTTTTTGCCGGAAATTAAGACTTGCCCGCTTGCATATGTTGCCTGCTTCCAACCACCTAGCCAAATTTTTGCATGTCGTTGTCGCAACCATTCAGCCGTTGCAGTATCCGGCAGTAATTGTTTCGATAAATTGTCTATATATTGCAATATTAAATGCGCAGTGCCTGCATTAGCATCTGACAACGCACGAACTGATGAATTCGGTATTAGCGGTGAGCCGCCTGTTTTGCCACTAATGTAATCGCGATTGTTTTCACGAAGTTGCTTGAGTGTCGGTATTTGCAGAGCCATCTGATATTTCTTTCCAAATTGAGCCGAAAGCCAATTTTAAAATCGCATTATTGTTGCGCCACAAAACGACATCAGCGGCAAACGCACTGTTGCTTGTTTGTCTAGCAGTAACATCTATTTTTGTGACAATGCCGGCGGTTATAAAAGGCTGCAAAGCCTCGTGAATATACATTTCGATGCGCGCTTTTAATGATCCTTCAGCCGCTCCGGCTTTTGTGATTTTTGCTCGCCTCAAGAGCCAAAGACGTGATCCAATCGGCCAACCGTTCCATATTTCGGCCGCATCACAATCACCCCACCAGCCCCTCCGGTCAGTATCGTCAAGGCCAGGCAAAATATCATCATCATGCGCTCGTGCATCTGTCGCCAAAGCAATGATTACGGCTGTTGCCAATTCTTGAGTTTCGTCGATAACACCATTTTTTAGGCTATTAAGATCAAAGCCGCACCCTTCCAAAACAGGAACATTAACAATACGTAAATCGCTCATTTCGGCGTGCCACTTCTATCGTCACCGGACTTGACGTCTTTATGTGTATGATCGTCACCAATATTGGTCCCGTTGTGCGTTAATTTCGCGCCGTTGATATTCACCTCTGGAGCCTCTAAATTGATGCCGGTTTCTGATTTTACTGAAATAGATTTGGCAGTCTCAATAACGATGCCATTTCGCGTCAATTTTACGGCTTGGCCGCTGTCGTCGTGGAAAGCTACATCGCCCTCCTCCAAGCCAGTAAGGCGATACCTTCTGTCGGCAATAGCAATAACAATGCCATGCGATCGATTGCCGCCAGGAAACAAGACAATAGCTTCTGCCCCTGGCTTTGGAACGCTTGTGAAACCGAATTGATGAAAAAATTCAATGTCGTTCTTTGTTTCATCACGCAAAAGTTTTAAGTCGACTTGCTGCAACTTGTAATTGTCGTGTGCTTTTGACAGCGTGCCGCGTGCAATCATGTTCAAGCATCGCCGTGCAATGCTTGCTTCCGATAGTCGTGTCGTCATTATATTAAACCTCGGTAAAATTCGTGGTCGGTGCTGCTGCTACCGGTGCAGCACCTGGCAAATCATCTTCATTTGCCTTATTCTTCTCACCGTCTGATGCATTTGGTTCTGTTTGCTCATCAGAACCAGAATCAGCATCATCAATCGAAACTAGCCCGTGATTGTCGAGTGCTTGCGGGCGGACGAGTGTTAAAGTCGTTGTCGTCCCAGTTGAATTGTTTTGCTCAAATACAACTGTTTGAGCTGCCAATTTTACGCCATGCAGTAACAACATAGGGGAAACGACAGTGTAATTATTACGGATCCAGAACAATTTACCGCTGCTATCCAACCAGCCCTGCACCCGTATCATACAATTCAGACTTGTGCCGACACGCATCATCGTTTCCGTGTCTGCCCTGTCGGCAAAATCTTTCGCGGTTCCAGGTTCTTCGGCAAAAACGGTTAAGTTGCGAAAACGCGTTGCGGCCGGATTTTTTGCGGATGCTGAAGGTTCACTTGATTGTTGGCCGTTGACATCGTCATCACCGCGTTGTTGCCCAATAACATCAATTTGCGAATAAATTTGATCATCCCTAATTATACAATTCGCTTCAGATATATTTTTACCCTCAATCAAATCGGCAATTGGTTGCGCATTACTATCGCCACCACCTATCAAATAGTTTCCGTCCGTATCGGCTGAAATCCAAGCGCCCCTTTGCCGCGCCAGACGTTCAAGCAATTCATAAACGGTTTCGCCTGGCGTGACATTGACATCTTTAAAGACGCGATCAAAACCTGCTGGCGGATTTTGTAAATTCAAGCCAATGCCGTATGGTTTTAAAAGCGTTTTTGCGATTGAAGAAAACGGATAACCAGCCATTTGGCTAGTTTTCAGAGGTGCAGAACATTGCGTTGCGTCAAAATTTTTATGACCAACGACTATCAAAATTCCATGGAAATTGGCATTGTATGACACTTGCCGTTGCAGCACATAACCGTCTATTACTTTTTGTCCGGCTAAGAAGACCTGCGCGGGGTCGCTTGTCCGTATTTTTACATTTTTCCATTTATTTTCATTATTGCTTTCAGTAACTGTTAATGTTGCAATAAAATGCGGATCATCTGCATAAATTTCAACGCGAACAGATTCCCAATTACGAAAGCGAGAACCATTAACCACCACTTCCGCTATTTGATTTTCTACATTATTTTCCATGAAAAATTACTGGCTCAAAACGGTGAGTTGCCGGGGTAAAAATGCAGGATGCGTCACTAAATTTTCGGCTGCTATTTCGTCCGCTTTTTCAATTGCCCCATAAAGCTTATAGCTCAAGGCTAAAGTATTCGACGACGCAGGCGTGTTTAAAGAATATAGTCTTGGAAGTTGTTTTGCGCGAACAATCAAGTCGTGAATAGTTGCTGACCGTAAAAAAGTCATTTTTGTAAAAAGTTCGGTCAACATCAAGTCGGCAGCAATCTCTTCAACGTAATCGAACGCGTCGTTTGCAAAAATTAGATATTTGTCAACGTCTTTCGTGCTTTTGAATTCTTTACGGGCCAAACACCGGCATTCGTAAACTAAAAGTAAGCAATAATAGCCAATAGCTATTTTTGCTGTGTTATTTGAACTTTCTGTTTGTTGCAAAGAAAGTCTGATTGAGCGGAAATTTTCGGCTTCCACCCCAGCGTTAAAAGCCAGTTCAATACAACTTTTCATTGCCGCGCCGACATTAGCCATCGCCGCGATAGGCAAATAATCAACCAACTTTTTGGTGTAACTAATTTGCTTGATGACATTGGCGCCGGTTTGTCCGCTGATATTACAACCCACAGACAATCGATCTAAAACAATACCTGTCAATGCGGTAATTTCATTGAGTTCTGCTTTTTTCAACATTTTAAAAAAGGCCTAAAATTGGCTTGAGAGCGGCGATTGAGGCTGCGTCAATTCCTGATTTGGTGTCAGTCGAAAAAAATGAAGGCGATTGGCCGGATTCAAAAAACGACATTTCGACTTCTGCCAGGCCGCCGACCTCGCGTCTTTCATTTGTGTTATAGCTTTCACACTGCACCATGCCTGAAAAACCGGTCGGCAAAGACAAAAATCCGGGCGTTGGTTCGTCAAGTGCTCGTACGAGAGAATTTCGCAATGAAATAAAATCATCGCCTAAAACATATCCCATAACGGTAAAACGTTTTAACCGTTGCCCCATGTTTTCGACAAAGCCGTTATCGCTTTTCGGAAATTCATGCAAAACAAGCCGTTTTCCGCCGGATTTGCTGCCAATTTCGACGTGAAAAACCACGCCACGAAAGGATGCCGGCACTAATTCATCACGCCATGACATTTCTTATATCTCCATCGAACTTTCCACCATGGGGCGTGCTTTCGTAATTTCGACTTTTCGGAAAAGATCCTTCATGTCAGTTTTCGTTTGTGTCCCTTTCGGAAAGCCCATAAGCCGAATATCCAACGAACCATTCACATCTCTATTCGCATTTGCGCCATTGAACGAAGCTTGAATAAAATTACCGGCCGTCGGTGTTTTTTTCTTTTCTGGTGCCGCTTGCCTTAATTGTTCCTCTTGCCCGTCAACCTTCAGTCCGTTCCGGTGCTGCAACCTTTGCCTAATGGCCTGTTCAGCATTGCCAGGCCGTTCGTAATCGCGAACAATGACCGACATCTTTTTTTCAGGTGATAGCGATTTGTCGTTAATCGCTGCCCAAGTCTTTTTATACTTGTTCTTGATTTCCCACATCATAGCCCGCACTTGTTCGCGCACAGACATGAAGCGGGGTTCTTTGCCAAACTGTTTTTTAATATCCGCTGATCGGCGGGTGTCCCATTGCACAATGCCCTGTGCCATATGGCTTTTATCCCAGTGGTAATCACCCGGATTAGCCAAGCTTTCGCCAGAAATGTTACCAACAAGCGTTTTCGCGTCTTCATGCGACAAACCTTCTTCGCGCAAAGCGGCATAAGCTTCCTTTTGATTTTTCGCTAATGAGCCACGAGCAATTGTTTTGCCTGAAACATGCGGCACTTCGGCATCATACATGCCACCATTTCTGCCGGGTGTATACGAAGCCTTCTGGAACCCGCCGCCATGGCCATAACCGGAACCATTACCGCCCAGATTATTGGCTTCATTTGCCGACACTTCAAGCCATTGTTTAAAAAGCAACAGTGCTTCAAAAACGCCTTGCTTAATAATGCGTTGGGCACTGCTTTCGCCAGTCGTTGCTGCGCTATTTGCACTGCCAACCCCAATGTTTTTTAATGCAATATTTTGCAGTAATTTTTGTTGTCCAAAAGGATCCGCATCTTCACCAAAACGATATGCAGAACGATGAAGCAAACCATTATTTTGCTCATCCTCAAATTGGTACGACCGGCGAATACCACCTGTTTCTTTGTCGTAATTATCCGACCATTTGCCGCCGGGTTGCTGCTGCGATTTAATTATGTCAGATGGGTATATAACTTTGGAGGGATCATACCAATAGTCGTTTTCATCCTTAAAACGGTAGCGGGATTCTTTTTTTTGTGTGTCTAACTCCCAAGCTCCGCCAGGATGCTGTTTCTCAATTGCCTCTCGAATTTTATCAGGAACGCTTTCAAGCGATTTAGTATATTGGCTTTTTTCTGGCAGAAGACCGCCGATGAATTTTACAACATCTTTTACTGTCTGGTAAAAGTTCTGGATTGCGCTTCCAAGCTCTTTCCAATTGATATCTTTTACAAAATTTATGACTGCTTCAACGGCTTCCTTAAATTTCCCCTCTAGAAATTCACGGTTCCCGTTGATAAAATCTTTTAATTTACTCGCAAGTTCAGCGATCGTTGGCATTAAGACACTGCCAAGACCTTCTTTTAAAGCTTGGAAAGATTCTTTGACGCTGCCGACAGCTTTCGTGAGCACTTCGGCATTTTTTATATCGTCCGGCTTAATTTGCCGGATGTCTTGACCAGTGTTGTTTAACGTTTTGTCCATTGCGGCTTTGCCGCGTAGGCCAAAATTAGCCATTTCCTCGTTGCCGTATAGAATGGCTGATAACCGGCGTTTCGAAACATTGTCTTTTGTATTAGCAATCGCATCAAGTGCAATCTGATTAGCTTCATCAACCGTTTTTGCTTTTTTTAAACGGGCTAAAAGTTCGGGACCGCCTTTAACGTTATTGAGTGCCGGCAAGGAACCGTAACCATAACTTAAATCCCGCAAGTTTTCCGTCAATTTTTTGATTGACGGCGCAATCGTTTCGCTTGAAACACCAAATTTCCCTGCTGCTTTTGTGAGCAAATTAAGCTTTTGAATAGAAATGCCAGTTTCGTCAGAAACACGTTTCAAACCGACGATTGTCGAACCGAAAGAAAGCGAGGATGCAGCAATGGCACTTATGCCGGCTGTAACACTAAAAGCACCGATACCAACGCCCGAAAGAGCGGCTTTAACACCGGTTTCCAAGAAAGACGTTAGGTTGTGGGCACTTTCTTTTATTTTATCGAAGGTCTGGCTTAGATTTTTGACAGAATCCGGCTGCTTGATATTTTTGAAAGATTCCTGAAGCGCACGAAGTTGACCGGAATATTCGTCAACAACTTTGATAGGTAAGCGGACAACTTCTTCCATCTATTCATCTTTCGTATTGTTATTGTCCATGTATGCTGTCGTTCGGTTATACAATCGGTTCAACACGGCGCGGGGCAGTGATAAAAAATTCATCGGTGTTGTTTTGTAAATAAAAGCAAGCTCAATAGCCGTATCGAGCATTTCATCAACTATGCTTTCGCCCGTTAGACGGGCAGAAAAAAAGGGGCTAAAATCCAAAAAATCGCAATGATGTCTTTTGGTGCCATCTGGCAAACACTTGACTTTGGAATTCCGGCCAAATTTGCAATCTGATCGCCGCCAATTTTTGTGTCAAATTCAATTTTATTGTCAGAATCGAAAGAGACAAAAATACCGTGATTGATAATATCAGCGCCCGTCGGCTCGCGAAGTTTCAATTCGCTAAGTTCTTCATTGTAGGCAGTAATTTTCTTTGTCAGCGGAAAGCAATAAAGACCATTATCCCACTTGCCTTTATTGTCTCCGGTCTGGTCTTCTTGTTTCGCATTGTCATCGACTGTTGTTTTGTCGTCAGCCATTTTTTTAATTCTCCAAAATTAATTAATTTCTTGGCAATCCAAGCCTTCGAAACGCACGCGTATTTGACCATCGCGCGTATTTATTTCAAAAGCCGATTTTGTCCAAGCGTTTCGTAACACGTAGGTTTTTCCGTTTGCCAACTCTGCTTGAACGGTCGCATCTTTAATATCTTGAAGCGTTTCCAACGACACCTCTGGCGTTGTCGACACATCGCCTTCAATGAATGGAACGCGGGGCAATTCGCTATAACCGTGGACGTAATCTTGACCGGCAATACCGGTTCTTTCCGTGGGGGACGGCGACACAGTAAAACCGCCCCGAAGCGGATATTGCCGACCATCCACTTTTAACCAAGCAATGCCGGCAATCCGATTTGCTGCTGTCATTATTTATTTCCTTTTAATAAATACCCTTTAATAAATACCCTGAAAATCTGTCGCGGCTGCCAGCCTGAACTGCGCCAAGACACTGAACGACCGCAATCCGCCGATCAAGTACGGGTCGTAAAGTATTTCCAAGCGGTTCGGGTTGGTGTCACTGCGTTGGACGATTAAGTTGTTCTTGAAATCTCGGAGATTTTCAACAAGACCATCGTAAACCATCCTAGAATATTCAGTAACCAGTTCAGCTTTGGCCGTTGTTGGTGTGATAATCGCCTGACCAGGTGCATAAAAAGTACCATCATCTGCCAACTTATGCCGCGGGTATTTTGATGTTATTGAGTTGGCTAGTCTGGTTAAGACTTCGTCCAAAGTCGACAAAGTTGTTGCGACTTCATAGCTGTTGTCGGGGCGCCCGTAAGAGTTGAATTGATAAGACGTCTGCTCTCTGTCGATTTGCGGCGTTTCATTGTTGAAAACGGTTTGGGTCGCAAGGCCATTTGAAGCCAGTCCGTTCCGCTCTGTTTTTGAAAAACGTTCTTCTTTTTTCGCCGGCAAAATGTTTAACAGCGTCAATGTCTGCAACGGTCTTGCTGGGTCAATCGTAAAAGCAGCAGCAGCTCGAGCGGTATATGCAGCAGTCCATTCCCAGACCGGCGTCGGACTGTTTTTCTCAATAGCCAAAAACGAAAGCGTTGGATAATTTAATGTTTTGCCAAAAGAAATAAGGTCGGCATAGTTTCCTCGCTTGGCAGACCAGATTTGCCCGTAGAGCATTCTAATCCAGCCCCAGCGCCCGGTATCATCAAAACCGAATTCTGTAGCCCAAGATTTGATTGTTCCTGTGTCAGTGTGAGGCAGCGAGACAAACTTATAATTTTCATCACCCAATGCAGCGATAGCCGAGGTCCAATCCGGGACGCCAGTACCACCGGTCAAAAAGTTATCAAAAGTAAGCGTTAGGCCTGTTGGTCTTTCGTCGAATTCTGTCGAGCGATTTGTCGTGTTTTCAAAAATTGAAATGTCATTGCCCGTTTGACCTTTCCATTTAGCAGCCAAAGTAACTGCTTCAGCCGATGCGGTTGCGGTCACAGGCAGCGAACCCATGCTGTTGATCTTGTCTGCTATATTTTGCGCAACTGTCGCGGCTGCATCGTCCAGATTTACACCGATATTTACTTCTTGTCCGGCGATTAGCAGGCTGTAAATGCCGGCATCTGTCGCAGTGCCAGAAATATTTATAGATCCTTTTGCAACTGTACCTTCCATTGGCTGTTGAATAGCCATGCAGTAGACATTTTGACTTTTGTTATTTGCGTAAAAAGTCGAATAGGCTCGTTCAAGTGGGCTGCCTAGACCAAACAGAGATGCGGCTTGCGAAGGCGAACCAACGGCGATTGGTTCATTAAGTTTTGCTCCATCAAACGCATAATCGACAAGGAGCGCAGGTTTATTGCCGGTTGCAGTGTTTGCCTGGGAATTGTCGACTTCGATCGAAACCAACGGCACTTTCCAGTCGGCTGGAATGTTATTAAAACTAACCCCTGTCATTTTTCATCCTTGTTTTTTTTCATGTTTGCAGCAGAAGCCGCCGTGGGGGAAATAGGTGTCGGCAAAGGGATGTTTTTGTTGACGGCAATGATGTTCCCATCCCTAAGTCGACGAGCAGTGAATTGATCGTCCGGCCAATAGCCGCCGGCGTCCGGCAAAACAATGTTTCCAGCCGGATGTGTTAAATTCTGCCCTGCTGTTGCAGGGCGAACAAAAATTTTATTCATGTATAAAAAGCTCCATAACAAAAAAGCCCGGACAAACGGGCTAATTTTTTCGGCAAAACTTGACTGTCGGCTGTTCATCGCTCGTCTCCATCGTCGGCGGGTAATCGACGCGCTTTAAAAATGTCATTTCCAGCCGATTTTCGATTAAGAAAACGTCGCCTTGATCGGGATAAAAACGGCGTGAATTTGTTCGCAAAACTGCTTCGAACAGCCCATCATTTTTCAGAGGCGAAATGAAAGTTTCGTCGGTCAACAATGCTGTTTCGATTTTTGTCAAATATTCATCGGCCTGAAGGTCAATCGCCGGTACATCTTTACCACCGCCGACGGTGACAGAAATACCAATGGTGATTTCTGCTTCAAAATGCGGATAACCTGCATTCGCGTCTCCGTCTGCATTTTTTGTTTCCGACAACAAAAACACACAACAAAGAGGTACTTCGTTTTGTTGAACGGTCGGTGTTGGCTGGTTACGAACGTTTTTGAAAAGTTCTGAAGAGATAATTTTTTTTGTTATTGCATCACGAATTTTTAGGCCTTCGCTGCTCATTTTATCCCCTCGGTTATTCTTTTTTCAAAGTTAAAGAAGCCGCGCCCTGACCGTCGTTTTCGACATTTTCGATCATGTAATATTCGCCGCGCAACAAAACGCGGTTTCCTGCAACCGGCGTATTTTTAAAATCCGCCAGTCTAATGCTTAAAGTTGTTTTGAAGACCTGCAAACCGGTATCGCCTTCTAACGAGGCGATCATAGGTGTCATTGTTAGAATACCACTGGTCTTGATTGTCTCATTACCGATAACAATGGTAATCGGTTCACCGAAAGCGGCTTGCCCGGCCTTTAAAACAAGTGCATCAAAATCAATCATTTTGATTTTTTGCTAGATATTGGTGTAACGCCAGTAAGCAGCATTTCAGGACGTGTGCAAATAAAAAGCGGATAGCTATACAATTCAAATTTTTGCCATGCTTGCCGTTCAAGATCAGGAATCGACAATGCGTATTTTTCCACGCCGGGCGTGTTGATCCACGGAGAAAATTCTGCTGGTGAATACACCACTTTAAAAACATCTTCTCCCTTTACCGGGAAGAATGAAGCTTGGCCTGGTTTGATAGCGACGGTACTATTGTCGCTTGTTCCACGGTAGTTATGCCACCAGATGCCACCAAACTTGAAACTACTAAAAACGCTACCGGAATCATTTCGCAACTGCTCTGCTGCATTCCAATTGATAAAAAATTGCTTGACCGACGGATGGGCAATCAACGCATCATAAAATTCATCAGAAGCAAGAGCGTGCACTTCCGTCACTGGTGTAAAAGCACTTTCGCCGGCACGCTGCATTTTCCGGACAATATGTTTACATACGTTGCTGACTTCAGTTGATGGGTCATCCAAGCGAAAATCAATCACATCCGGAACAGCAATGCCAAATTCATCGTACCAATTATTAATGACAGAGCCATCCGCATCTGTCACAATACCCTGAACAGCCCCAAGTCGCATATTTTCTTTCGTTAAACGAATATCATTATCAATGCGAACCAGTTGGCGTGCTACCTCTGTTTGAACCTGCATTAGTTCGTTTTCAGAGCCAAATTCACGGATTCCTGTCAGTGAATCTGCGTAAATTGTCGTTGATTTCGACAAGCGGACCGTTGGAAAATAACGGATATCTCTTTTATCTTTTGCCAGTTCTTCCGGAGCTGTGCCGATAGCGCTAGTTTTAACGAGTGCCAAATGACCTTCGCGTTTTTCGATTGAAGCAAAACGTGTCCGGATCGGTTCCGGTTCAAAAATTTGGAGTTCGTCGAGAAGAGAGGGGACAAAAGGTAATTTTTCGATCCCTTTAGTCAACTGTACAGTCGAAAACGCATCATTGCGAAAAATATTCATAGAAACCATTAGAAAAAATCCTTATCGAGCTGAAATACCGACATTTTTTAACTGCAAAAGTTTTTGCGCTACCAACTCTTCCGTATCGACCGAAGCGTCAAAAACAAGTTTTGATTTGACGACTTCGGCTGTTCTTGCCAGTGCAGCCGCTTGTTTTTCCCCGGTCGCCGTGTCAACTTCCGTTAGAAGAACCGCGCAAGCAACTTCTGAACCATCTGTTGCGGTTGCTGTCGATGGTACGTATTTATTTGTTTCGGTGATTTTTCCCAAAACTGTACCTGGCTTCAAAATTCCCAAATTTGCGGGAATTGTAACGTTATCGCGCGAAATATAGCCGGGGGCTTCGGAAACCATTGCTTCGAATGGTAAGTTACCTAATGTGTAAACGGGTGATGTCATTTTACCTATCTTTTTTGTTATTTGCTGATTTTTTTGATCGCGGTCGCCCAACTGGCTTCGACCTCTGCATCGGTCATTGCGCTGCTTTTGTAAGCTCTAATATTCGTGATGTTTTGGTCTGATTTTTTTTGAGCCAGGAGAGCTTTGCTAACCGACGTTACAGACATACCGTTGCTCAAATATTTGACGGCTTTTTCAGGACAGCCTGCCAAAGTACAAAGAGCTGTTATTTTTTTCGCACGTTTGAAGCCCCGCATGTATGCCGCTCGAGCACTCATCTTTTTTGCGCGGGCACGTGCACGAGAAACCGTTTTAGTTCCGTCATCGTCATCATCATCAGCGTCGATTTTATCGTCATCGTCATCATCGGCGTCGATTTTATCGTCATCGTCGTCGTCGTCCGCGTCGATTTTTTCGTCATCATCATCGGCGTCGATTTTATCGTCATCGTCGTCATCATCTGCACGACTACGAGCTTTACCGCGCGCTTTGGGCTTTAAGTCCGGATCATCTTCATCGGCGTCCATACGGGCGGTCAGTTCTTCGATTTTTTTTTCGATATTTTCTAGCCTTTCATCGGTATCGGTGTTCTGGTTTTCAGAATTATCGGTATCCATTCTTGTTTTTGCTTTCGTTACCATTTTTGCTTTTTCCATTTTTGCTTTTTTAACTGCGCGTTGAAGAAAACGCGGAAGGCATTTCATGTTGATTTTTGCTTGTACGTTTTTGATAATTTCATCACAAAAACCCAATGAAAGCGCTTCTTCTGCACTCATCAGACGGTCTTCAGCCATCAATTGTTCGACAAAATCTTCACTTTGCCCACTGCGAAGTGCGTAAATTTCGGCAAAAGATTTCGTCATTTTTTCCAAGTCACTAGCCAGTGCTGTGAGCTCGGAGGAGGTCCCGATTGTTTCGGCATGTGGTTCGTGTATTAGTAAAAATGTGCCAGTACACATTTCAATCCGATCACCAGCCATCGCTATGAGTGACGCGGCGGATGCCGCTATGCCTTCAATGCGACAGACAATTTTTGCATCAAAGTTCTTGAGCACATGGAAAATGCCAATACCTTCACTAACATCTCCACCCGGAGAATTAATGCGGACAAGTAATTCATCTACCTTACCAATTTTCTTCAGTTGCTCCTGAATCGCCAAAGTGGTAACGATGTTACTGCCACCGCCAATTTCGTCGAAAATGGTGATTTCGTTCATTTTGTTTTCATCTCGAATTCTTAATTATTTTCTGGAGGGAAAAGAAAACTATGAAGATATTTGGATTTGCCGCATTGGTTGCAGCGTTATCTTTTTCCCCGTCGATAGCCGCCGCCAATAGTTTTTTTTTAAGCGGTAATGACCTTTACAAGGGTTGCAAAATCAACAGCCCCGAGGCCGCAGATTACATACTCGGAGTTGTTGACACGTTTGGCGTGTTCGAAAGTGCATTAACAACAAAAATGTTTTGCTTGCCAGCCAATGCCACAGGCACGCAATTAACTGACATGGTCTGCAAAAATTTAAAAGAAAACCCTGACATCAGGCATCAAAACGCCGCCGAGTTAGTTTCCGGAACTTTTTTTACCGCTTTCCCCTGCAAAGACTAATTAAGGGCTGTTGTAACCATTTTGTTGATCGTCTTCTTCATCCGTCCCCGGCGGATTACCGTTTTCGGGTTGTGCTGAAAGGTTCGTCTGTCCGCCGGGGAGACAAGAATTCTCATCATCAAATTTTATGCCTAAATTTTTTGACCTTTCAGCATCTGCGGCAATCCTTTTATCCGTTTCGACAGGGTCGGAACCACTGGCAACAATCACGTCTGAGCGCGATTTGAACCCGTTGTCGACAGCCAATTTTTCTGCCTGTAAGTCATGCAACGGATCTATCCAATCGCGGCGCGGTGGTATCCATTTGACCTTGTTATATAATCTTTGTTTTTCCGGATAATCCGGGAGGTCTATTGCGTCGGCAATAACTGCATATTTTATAAAAGTTGCCCAAATCGGTTTACAAAGCTGATGGATGATGCAAGTGTGCTGAAGCTGTTCCAACCGTGCTCTAAACTCGATCATGCCTTGCCGAGCAGATGAGTAATTCGCCTTTTCATAATCGCCAGTCATGTTCATATACGGAACGCCCATACCGGCGGACGCGGCCAGGATGTTACGATATTGAAAAGGTTCATAACTATTGCCAACTTCGGCCGGTTCGGCAAATCGTATATCATCGCCTTTATCTAACAACTGAATTGTGCCGGGTTCCAAAACAGGCAAATCAGTATATCTATTTGGCGCACCTAAGTTATCAATATCATTTTCACCAAAAAACTGTTCAGCAGGCAATGGTGTTGTAATGAATGCAGAAAACATTGATGCCTTGCGTTTTCTTTCAAGCTCGGCATCATCGAATTGCTCAAGTTGCCAGAGTTTTAAGACAGATGCAACGACCCACGGGGCGCCTCGCATTTGCCCAGGACGAAGAGGCCGGAAAATGTGCAAAATCTCGTCGGCCGGGATGCGTTCATAAAGATCACCACTGGTCTTTTCGCTAATAAAATCGCCTGGGTAGTTCCTGAAAAACCAGTAAGCTATTCGTTTGCCGGTATTGTCTACTTCGATGCCATTGACAATAAAATGACCGTCCGTTGTGCTGCCCGTTTTACTGTAATCCAGCATCTCACTTTCGAGTAATTGAATTTTTAAAGGCACAACAGAAGAGGCATCTTCTCCAATATGCAACCGGACAAAACACTCTCCGGCTTCAAACATGGCGCGGGCGATCAGTGCCTGAAGGCCATAAAAATCAGTTAAATTATCAAAGTCTGCTGCTTCGACCCAATCTTCCCAAAGGTCTGTTAGCTCTTGAACAATTTTTTTGTCATCAATCAGGAGGGACGGCTTAACGCCTTTTCCTATTAGATTTGAAACGAAACTTTCAATAGCCGAAACCGCGTATGGATTGTTACGTACTAAGTCACGCGCGCGAGCACGCAAAATTTTCCCATCTGAAAAAAGAATCTGATTGATGCTTTCGCTAGAAGGGAACCAGTTCGACAGGCGTTTTTGTGACCTTGCGGCCTCATATGGGTTGTTTAAAAACGCTTTCGCCGTTTTTTTCGCTTTACCGGTTATTTTTGATTTTTTATGTTTTTTGCTCATGTTACAAATTTTTGGTGCACAATGGCGAAATACGTCTTCTATTCTTCTTCCCCAAAGATAGTTCTTGCTCAATCATTGCAAGCGTTCGTCGCATTTCATCCAAGGAACGATAAGTGACGCTTTTTCCTTCGTAAGAAACGCTGGTCGCACCACTCGCTATAGCAGATGCCAAAGCATCACGATCGGCTTGTGTAAATGCCATTTTTTCACCCTAAAAATTTTGAATAACTGATCGGCCGTTGGCGCGCATTTTGCGCGTCAATAGTTTTTTGTGAGTGCAAAAAACGAATATCGCCTTCTATTTGCTTGACAGCGCCATCAGTTTGTTGACCTTCAGCCTTTTCAGCATCCTTTTTTTGAACACTTTCTGTTTTTTCGGCTGTTTCTTCCTTAGAAACGCTGACGCGATCAAGCAAAATCGGCAAAGATTTTAAGGCCGCATATGACAGAACAAAGGTGTCTAGTGCCTCATTGCGCGGGCGGGTTGCTACCCACACGCGGTAGGGACGGCCGTTTTTATGCCTGGTTACAACTTTTTCGGCGGTGAGCTGTGCGTAATATTCATCACTAAAAGCATCGCCGGCTGGGAAATGCACATAACCAGCGCCTATCTTTTCTATACGCAAGCGCGAATAAACAAGCTCTTTTGCCGTATCGACACCGACAATAAAAACCTTATCATTGTTTTTTGTTTTACTGAACCGGAGCGGCCAAATAGGTCTTGTGCCGGCTGCACCTTTTGTTGCAAAAACACGCCGTAAATGTCTAGTCCGGCAAAACGAATAAACGGCAGCGGAAAAATGGCCGCCGGAATCAATACAACAAGCCCGGACGTGTAGTTTTCGCCCATCCTCTGTTGTATATGCCGCTAACAGCAGTTTATCTAATTGCTCCCAAACCATTTTTTGTGCGGGATCGCCAAATATAACATGATAATTAACCACCCACGTTTCTTCGCCTCGCCCATAACCAATTATTTGCAGCTCCAGGCGGTCATCTTGTGTGTCAACGCCGGCTGTCAACAAAAGTACGCCGGCTGGTATATTGTCGCTATTGTAGACTTCAGCACGCGTCATAAGCGCGTTACTGTTTGCTTGGTAGCCTTCCTCTTCCCACGTTTCGCCCAACACCAAATTGACAAAGGTTTTTAATTGCGTGGGATCTTTACGTACACGCAAAAATTCCTCGACCAAAAAACGCCATGAAGCATTCGGGAAAAGGCTGTAAGCCGCCCAAATGTGGAAACCGATATGCCCGTTGAATGGTTTTTCAGCAATCCACCGCCCGCCAGCAATCAGGGCTGATTTGTCTGTTTCGTCAATCCGGCAACCGTTGCCACTTTCGCAAATGAAATGAGCCGTTTCCGGATGATGCTTTATGGTCTTTCCGTTTTCATCAACTTCTTTATCCCATTGCAAATTCTGCCATTTTAAAACTTGCTCAAAACCGCAGTGCGGGCATTTAATGTAATAGTGTCGTTGGTCTGATTGCTCCCAAGCTTTTTCAATACGGCTTTCGCCTTTAATTGTCGGTGATGATCCCATCACGATCTTTCTGTTCCAAAAACTTTCAGACCGCTTTATGCCAAGCGCTATCTGGTCACCTTCAATACCAGCCCCTGCAACCGGAAAGCCGTCGACTTCGTCAAAGAGAACAATACGGGCAGAAATACGCCGAAAGCCCCCCGGAGAGTTAGCACCGACAAAAGAAATAGATGAACCATTTTTAAACGTGCGTTTTGTGATGGTTTGGCCAGAATCGCGCGATTTTAGTTCACCTGTTAACTTTTCCAGCTCCGGCGTATCACGCAACATCGGCAAAATTTCTGATTTCGAATAATCTTCGGCATCCTCGACACGTGGTTGAACGAGCAAGATAGGCGAGGGGTCTTGCGACAAATAATAAGCAATGATGTTGTCAAGGCATTTAGTATAACCAACGCGGGCAGATTTAATAACACAGATTGTTTTCACACCTGCTTCATGAACGGAATCCATAATTCCATTCTGGTAAGCAAAGGCAGAAAATTTTCCTGGTTCAGCCGAATTTTCGACCGACAATTGCGCGTATTTAGCTGCCCATTGGCTAACTGTCAGTTGCGGCGGTGGCTGCAATGTTGACCGCCTCGTTTGCAGCAACCTCTTTAGAAAGTTGTCTTTTCCCGTCCATCTCGTCATCAAAAGTTAATTCATTCAGCACTTCGGCTATTTCTGTATCCAAGTATCTTTTTATTTCAGCCGGATTTTTCATGACCGATAATCTGGTAGCTGTGCGCGTTGGTATAGCCAATATTTTTGAACGTACCTTAGCGTATTCATTCGCGACTACTTGTGCAGCCGCGTCGACATCAACCAGTTTGCCAATTTCTTTTTCGTATTTTATTTTCTGGCAACGCGCCAAATAGATTTCTTTACGCCGTGTGGCTTCTGCATGACTGATGTTATCGTTATCGTCATCGTTTTCTTCCAGCGTGCTATCGTCATCTTCAAAATCATCCTGTTTTGCAAAATCATTATTGCTATCAGAAAAAGTTTTTGCGGTGCCGCCCCGATATTTTGCCGGCCGGTTTTCTAATTTTTCCTGTGTCGCAGAAACGTTAACTAAATTATTTTCCCCGAAGACAAGCAAACCTTTCGATTTCCATTTGGTCACAGCGGCCTTTGAAACACCGCAAATCTCGGCAAATTCTTTTTGCGTAACAAATTTTTTTGTCATGTTTTTTCGGTTAACTAGTAAACTGGTTTACCGGTTAAAAAAGTTTGTAGCTAGCCATCGTTCGGGGTGGCGCGTTACCCCCGACCGACCGGTTCCGGTAAGTACCTTAAAAATGACGGGGGAGAGGGTATTATTTAAGAATGCGGCCATAGCTACCGAACATTGCCTTCAACAATTCTTTTGCAGCGGTTCGTTTAATTGTTTCTCGTGCGATCTTTTTAAAATCTTCATCGAACGGAACGGATTTTTTTATTTTTGCGCTTTTCCGCAAAACATACATTGGCCGGATTTTTTGACTTTTCCCATGTCCAACAACTTGGTAAAGAATACCGTTTTTAACAAACGACCGACCAAGATTTGCAGGACGCTGGTTACGGCGTACGCCCTTCGAAGTTCTTGCAACAAGAGCTGTCGGAATGGCTATATTTTTCTTTCGTGCATTTTTAGTCCCACCATGAGCATGTGCCCATAGATTGCCACGATGCAATGTATCAACGACAGCGGCCGTTAAGTTGGTCTTGCTTGCCGTTTCAACATGCAGCGCTTGACGTAAAAAGCCCTTGTTGCGCACAACGACCGAACGCGGCCATGTGTCATTGATTAAATATTCACGCGCTTTAAAAGCAGCATTATTAATTGTTTTTGACGCCGCGTACGGAACTTGCTTTTCCGCAATATTCATATGCTTTGCCAACAATTGAAATTCGGTCAAGTCGAACTTCAGAAAATCCGCCATTAGCCATTACTTTTTTAAGAAATTGCAGGAAACTTGCCACAACTTTTTTACAAATAATCAAATAGAGACTGTTGTCGTGCTTTGCCGTTTTCCTGCAAAATGCTAGATAACAAAAAAAGCCCGGCAAAGACCGAGCTTCTTAAAGACACAATTATCATTATGCTTCACGCATACACCTTAACATGAATGTTGTCAACAATAAAAATGATGTTTTTTGAAAAAATTAACGAACGATTGATGGCCTATCAAAAAATGACCAATAACCGGCAAGGCAATCAAGACATTCGTAAAAACGTTCAGCGAGATAATTTTGGCGTCGTTGATTTTTTGCAATTCGTGAAATCATAATTTCTTTGCAAACAACAGTTTCGACCAGTTCATATCCATTTACGCCCAATATTTCCTTGATTTTTGACATTTCTTTTTGAATATCCAATCGCGATTGTAATGCTTTTGCGTTAATGCCGTTAATTTTCCCACCGTCGACAAACGGTCGCGAATAATCCCGCGACACACAACCGGCAGATGCTGTTAAAACAAGCCAGTTTTTTAAAAACTTATCAGCAGCTTTTTTTTGTGCCGCATCAATCCGTTTTCGCTCAAACATATAATCAATTGGTGTCACATTTCTTTTTTTTATTGTCTTTTCCATTTATTCCCCTTCGAGACAATAAACATAAAAATCAACCATTTTTTACTGCAAACGATTATACCTTGTCAACAATCGAGAAAAAAATAAACATAAAACCATCAACTAACCTGTCAAGTGCCACGTTTTAGCGAAAAAGAACAATAAAATCAAAATGATATAAAACATGTCACCATTTTCCTTGAAATCGCTATATAAACACCCTGAACGTCAAATATAGACATCGAAAAACACATTTCACAATTTTTGGTGACAGGTTTATAGTTATTATAATATATTGAAATATATATATAATTTATAGAAAACATGGCACTAAACCCGACAAACCTGTCACCAAAAAGCGGCGGTGTTAAAATGCGTTCACAAGCGTTCAATTATGTTCAATCGTGTTTAAAGATATAAAGATATTAAGCGCTTGTTTTAAAAATAAAAAAATAATCGAAAATATTAAAATTGAAACGGTCCATCATGCTAAGTGAAAATGATTACAAGATGAGTAATGATGATAAAATGTGTTTAAAATTTCAAAAAATGGTTTACAGAATGTAAATAATGTGTTAACCATGATCTCACAAAAAATAAGAGGTCACGAAAATGGCTAGCGATAACAAGGTACCTGTCCAGATTTTGCCGATAACGTTGAGTAGCGTATTTCAATTGATTGATGCTCAAACCGATTATGAGCTCGATAAATGGCAAAAAGAATTGGAAAAAGAGGTTGGCACCTTTGCCGCCAAACAACGCATAGAAAAGTGCCGGCCGATTGTTGATGATTGCGTCAAACATGTTGCTGTTGCTTTGTTAAAAGAAATCAATCGGAGCACAGCGTACGCACATCTTAGAGCGTTACGGCAGATTGAAATAGAAGAGGATGCTTTATTCTCTAAAAGCTGAAAACGCCTTCAGTGTCTCACCCTAATCAAAAACTTCCTTTTTAAAACGGTTTTATGACCATGACCACGTGCGCAAAAAAACAGGCTCAAAAAGCAAAATCTGGTGTCTCTCGCAAAAAACGTTTTTCGATGAAAAAATTCAAAAAGTGGCTTGTCGCTAACGGAGCTGTCCCCGCTGAATTGACAAACCCGTGGGAAATTTTACGCGTTGAGACAAGTCTCGGCCTTTTGATCGCTTACAAAAATAAAGCCGGAAAACAAACATGGCCGGTAAAGCTTTTGCGGTTAAGGTTCAATTTTTTAAAAGACCGCGCCATACCTTCGCTTACACCTAATGAAAACCGTCGTTCAGAACGGCTGCCGAACACGTGGTGTCATGATGATTTTATTCATGACATCGGCGGGTGGGCTGCCACCGACCTTGAAGCATTTGTTTGTTAAAGGCGGAAACAATGAACGAAATAGACCTCTCTCACGCGCTTGGTTTGTTTTTTCGGATAGGTAAAACACTGTCCAAGTTAAAGAAACACATGCTTGACAACGATCACCAAATGCAAGCCAGCGAGGAAAAAGAGCTGCGCGTTTTGTGGGCTGAATTCACCAAAACCATAAAAGCAGGTGAAAAATGAAAATACTTTCATCTTTATTCTCGCGAAAAAAATCAAAGTACGAATTTTTTGAAACAGCCTTTGGTTATGAAATGACCGGATTGTCGGTCTATCAGGTGTTTTACAACCTTTACCAAGACCAATCTGGCAACCGGAAATCTAAACGTTTTTGCGGTCAAGAGATGGACGACATCGTGTCAGAAGATGCTGATTTCAGTGTCACAGCTCAAGTTGACGCGTGGGTAGCTGGTGGCCCGGTTCCTTCATGCCTGTTTGATCCTCTTGGTTCTAAAAAAATAAACAAACACAAAACAAAAAATCCAAGATTGGTAAAAGGGGAGTGGCATTATGAGTTCAAAAACGGACGTTGATAAAATTATAATTGACAGCAACAATTTCCAAAAGTTTGCACTGTCCGATAATAAACGAGAAGTTCACGTCGGCCGAAAATTCGGCACAAAACTCGCGATTGCCGGTAGTGACAATACAATCACTTCGGGCGGTGAACAAACACACACGGCTGTTTCATGCAATAATTCTAAAATTAATATCCATGCACGTTCGTCCGTTACAGCGGTAGCGGGAAAATTTTTAACTACAACAATAGTCGGCAAATACACCCGGGCAGCCATGGCCGGTGAATATGGCAAAATCGGTATCTCGGGGGATTGCAGCGGAACGGCTGTTTGTTCCTATATGGCAGCAGTTCATGTCGAAGGCAATCATCATTATGTCGCGCTTTGTGAAAGTAACTCTGTTCATATTAAAGGCGATTACAACCAAATAGCAATTGTTGGCGACGGTCCATTCATTAGTTGTTGTGGAACAGGCAACCGCGTTTCAAGTGTTGGAATAAACGCTACGTTTAAAGGCAAAATCGGAAACTGGTTTTCATTAAGTGATTACGACGACAATGACAATTTTGTCGGCTTCGTTACTGGTCGCATCGGACAAAACGGCCTGAAACCTGATGTTCGTTATTGCGCTAGACAAGGGCAATTCTTCGAAATTGTTTGATAGGTGAGGATACTGTAAATGATTAAAGAAAATAATTTTGTGACCGGATATCTTGATGTTAATCAATATAAATTTTCTGGCGAATGGGTTGTTGGTGAAACATATAACTACGACAAGGTAAAAATCCGTTCTATTAATAAAAAAATTAATGGATTTTTGTTTTTCCCCGAATCTCCTTTAAAATGTCTTCAGTCAGCTCTTAAAAATAAAGATAATTCTAAAAATATTTCGATTTTTAAAATCGCGAGCAATGAGGAAGATATATTATTTAACCGCGGTAAAGAAAAAGTTTCAAGACGCGTTAAACTATTAGATCAATTAACGGTCAACGATATTATAGCCACGCAGATAGAATACGCCGAAAAATCTGGCCAATATCAGAAATGCCAAAGACATGATTCTTCATTGGCTTTTTATAAAAATTCAAAGAAAATATTAGCTAGTGGTTGTTTCCATGAACTCGCCATAAGCGGGTCAGAAAATACAGTTATTTTTAACAAAGATATTGTTGGAAGTTTAAATTGTTCAGCCTGTGGTCGTCATAACACAATTGTAACGAATGGTGAATTCTCAACTGTATCAACTAGCGGTGAAAACACAAAAGTAATTAGTAACGGAGAATTTTCTCGACTGTCTTCTAGTGGATATTTGTGTGATCTAATTGCTTCAGCATACGGCGCGTCTGTTGCTGCAAGTGGTGATAGAGCATTTCTTAATACTAACGGAAAATATTCACGTTTAGTAGCGAGTGGGGACGGATCACGTTGTTCTGCAACGGGTGAAGATAACATAATTGCAGCTGTCGGTCGTTTTAGTCACGTTAACGGCGCTATGGGGACATATGTTTGCATTGCCGATTACGATAACGCTGGTACTTGCCGTGGTTTTGTTACCGGTCGCATCGGTGAAAATGGTCTCAAACCATACACCACTTATACCGTTAAAAATGGTCGATTTGTCGAAGTAACAGAAGATGAGGTTGTCTGCGCCATCTCGGTTTAATCAATAAGCCACAAAGAATTCCTCCCGGGGTGCGCGCGGACGTCCCACTAAGTAGAAAAGCCTAATGCCGTCTTTGTGGTTTGGAAATCATCGCGGCCAAATTAGGCTATTTCGCGCAATTCTTCATCTCCTCTCAATATGCACACCGTGAAAAAGGGCTTTAAAAGAATGGCAAATATGTACGAAGAAAAGCAGGAACAAAGGCGTCAACGGCTGTTAGAAAAAGCTGCGGCAGCTCGAAAAAAGTCGGATGAAATATTGGATGATGCACATGAACGGCACCAAGTCCTTTTAGGCTCGGGTGGTCAGCCGATTTTATATGATCATTATTCGGCAAAGAAACACTTAAACGATCAACGACAACTTAATAATTCCTTCCGGCGATCGGTAAAAGAGCTTGAAAAAGCTGAATATTACGAAGAAAAAGCTAAATCTGTCGGTACCGGTGGTATTTCTTCCGACGACCCTGAAGCAATTGCAAAACTTGAAGAAAAAATTGCAGCATTAACGGCAGAAAAGGGCAAAACACCGGCAGAATATGCAGAAATACGTCGCCTAAAAAAACGGGTTGAGAGGCTCAAACAATTTGAAACGCTGGAAACAAAACGCTTTCCTTCGGTGGGATATGGGTTCGAGATCGAACAAAACGCTGAAGAAAAACGGATAAAGTTCCTTTTTGCCGAAAAGCCTTCCTCTGACATTACCAGCCTTTTGAAAAAACGAGGTTTTCATTACTCACCTAAAAAAAATGAGTGGATGAGGAAATGGACAAATAATGCCATTTCCGCTGCGACTGAATTGCGTAGCAAAATAAAAAAAATAATCGACGATAAAAAGACTAGCCGAGCTAACGCTTTGAGCAATCAGGATGCGGCAAAATGAATAATGATTTTATCATCGCGCGTCAATGCGAGAAGATCGAAGAATTGGAAGGACAAGTGCGGCAGCTTAAAAAGCTTCTCGTTCCCGTTTTTATCACGCCAATAGAATGGGGCCTCACGCGGAAACAGCAGGCTTTGTTTAGTATGTTGCTGACGCGTGATCTGGTTACACGCGACATGTTAGATGCCGCAGCAATTGCGGGTGCAAGTAGTACACCAAATTACGGCAATGTCATAATTTATCAGTTGCGTAAAAAACTAAAAAAATTCGGCGTGCAGGTCAAAAATGAATGGGGGCGTGGCTGGCGTTTGGTCGATCGAAAAAGTTGGCAAAAGAGGCTTACAGAAGCGGAGGCAGCAGAATAATGGATAGTGTTATTAAAACATTATATTGGTGCGACGTCGCTAATAATTTTCACTATTTTTCCAGTCTCTTATCTTTTGTTTTGGCCTGGATTTTTATAATGGCATTGCTTTACGTTGTAATATTTACGGAAGGCGTGCTAGCTGACGAGAAACGGACGGAATACTTTCTTATACGTCTTGCAAAAATAATTGTAATTGTAGCATTTTTTAGCTGGATTGGGATTCAGTCAGTTGCAGTATTTGTGCCGGAAACAGTTGCGCAACAGAAAATAATTAAAGCAAAAATCGCAACTGCTCTAAATGACACAAATCTTGCCTTAACAGAACGCACATATCTGCAAAAATTATCAGAACAATTGAACGCCGGCACACCCCAGCGATGAATAATTCATGGAGAATTCAAAATGATAAATGTAAGAAGAGAAGAGTTATTGCCTGCATTAGCGACATTCAAAAAGATAACCAGTCCGCGCAACAATGAAATGGAAATTTTGAATAATGTAATTTTCGAAGCGGATGGCAATAAATTAAAACTTTTTGGGACTGATTTAAATATACAAGCTACTGTAACGCTGCGTTGCAATGGTGATGGAAATATTGTCACAACAGCTAATGCTCGAGCGTTGGAAAAAATTGTTCGGGCAATGCCAAAAAAATCAATTGTATATTTTAATGATAACGGTACTTCGTTGTCGGTAAAGGATAGTGAAAATACGTTTTCTATACCCACACTTTCGGCAAAAAATATGCCGGCTTTTGATAACACAAAAGTTTGGAAATGGACGTTTGCAATAGGTGGTGATGAACTCGAACGCATCAATAAAAAGATGTTCTCTGCAATCAGCACAGATGAATTTCGCTGTTATCTGAATGGTGTTTGTTGGTGTGTCGATCAAGAACACCCTGAAAAGCTTATATCTGTTGCGACAGATGGAACCAGATTGGCTTATCTCGCAACAGATGTCGTTACTTCAATCGCGAGCCTCCCTACGATAATTATCCCTAGAAATTTTTGGCAGTTAGCTAAAGGTTTTTTTAATGTGAATGAACAGGTGATTATTTCTATTAGTGAAAACAAGATTCGCGCGCGCCAGGGGCAAAAAGAGATAATATCAAAATTAATCGACGGTACATATCCTGATTTCAAAGTCATAGTGCCACAAAATAACATAAAATTTGGGCTGAAAAGAACAGAATTAATAGCAGCTATCAAAAATGTTTCGACTGCTTTTACGCAAAAAAAGTATATGCCGATTAATTTTTCTTTTGGGAAAAAGATGCTGCTATTGAGCACCGATAATAATGCAGAAGGCAAAATATCAACCGAAGTTGATGTAATACATAGTAATACATCCAACGCGATTGAAACCGGTTTTAACAGAAAATTGTTGTTGGAAATACTGAATGCTTGCGAAGCAGATGAAGTTGTTTTCGCGCTAGATCCAAAATCACCTCGGGGTGCTGTCATAATCAAAGAAGAGTGGGATAATGATGTGTATTACCTTCTTATGCCGCTTCGTAATTAATAATGAAGAGGAGGTGGCTAAGATGAAAAGTTTTAAAGTTGACGGCATTGGCTATCCGCAACAGGTAATTAAAGCAGGATCCCCCAAAAAAGCCGCTAGAAAATTTGCCGAAAGCAACAACATGTTAGGCGAACTTTTAAATAACGGGGGGGAAAGAATTTATCGCAGTCGTGACAATGTACTATCAAATGTGGGAATTCATGGTCGAAGTTATCGACAGAAAATTAAAGATTACAAAAATTGTGGAGTGGTAAAATGACGGAAGACAAAGAAAATAAAGAGCCTGTGGCTTTTTGCGACAACAGTTTTTTTAAAGGCATTGAAGCTGCAAAAAAACGCATCAAACAGGTCGGGAAAACAAAAACATTGATTGAAGAAATGTCTGATGACGTTTTGGATAATTGGGACCGGCGGAATGAAGATGCACTGGTGATTGATAGTTCATTTAACGACGATGAATAATAAAGTAAGGTAAAACTATGGCTAACACCGGAGTGGGGCGCGGTTCCGACCAAGTAAAATTGCGCTTACCAGATGGGATGCGTGACAAATTAAAGGAAGCAGCAAAAGTCAACGGACGCTCGTTGAACGCTGAAATAATAGCTCGTCTTGAAAGCTTTAAGGCACAGCAAACCAATACCCAATTAGATAGGATGGAAAAGAAAATCGATCGGCTTGTTTTCTATCGTTCAATTGAAAACATCGCCATTTTCCCATCACGATGATGATTGATTGAAGAAAGTTGCAGATATGAATAAGACAAATGAAAAACAGATAAATATGGTCGTTGCATACATAAAAAAAGGTGATAGTTTACCGACATACCATGTTTTCGGTGATAACAATGTACGAATGTTTGTAGTCGATGAAAATGCGCCAAATGATCAGGTTTATGAGATTTTACGTCGGTATAAACCTGAGGAAATTGTGCAACTGATACCGAATGGTTCGGAAATTGGTAACGAAAACGATGAACCAACCAATTTTTATTTGACTAAAGAAAGACTTAATTAAATGGACGAAGCTTTTATTATTCCGCCTGTTCCAGCAGCGGCTTTAGCTATGAGAAGAATTATTTCGGAAGAGTTTGCCAAAGGTTTAACTTTTAAGCGTATAGCCAAAGAAATGCGTGTCGACGTTTCTACCGTTGTAAAATGGTTCAATGGAAGCGAATTTCCAGATAAAAAAACATTGAAAAATATACGTTTTTTGCTGAATAAATAATATCTTTTTTATATTCGTTTTTTTACAAACGATTTTGCGCTTTATCAATCATACAGGTATCTATACCAGATAGCCGATGGGCCACGTGAGCTTTTTACTTCTTCTTTTTCAATCTGCCCACTATCGCACATTGATGCTATTATATCTTTCAAATCTCGAGCACGAATTGAATTGTGCAACGACCGCACCAGATTGCGATAGCTCATTCGGCCAGAATGATTTTTGAGCGTTCTAAGTATTTTTTGCGCGTTTGCCTGGTTTTCATTATCCGACATATAATCAGCCGCTCCTGCAAGCATTAGCTTGGCAGATTGGCTGGCTAGTTTTATACCATATTCCATATCTTTTTTATATATTTGATCGCTTTCAAGCCTACCGATGGCAATAATGGTGGCAATACGCAAAGCCATCTCTGCCGTTCTGGCGTAAAACGATGCGATCTCTGGCTCCTCTTCTATTTTTTTTGAAATCTCATCTGAAAATTTTTTGTAAGTTTCATGCGAGCCATCAGGGCACCAGTTCATCAATATGATTTTTTCGGCGGCCGCAGGGTCTATTGTTGCATCATCGCGAAAACTTGTCGCTAATTCGCCTAGCCGATTATAAATCTTTTTTAATTTATCAATTATTTCAGATGGAACCTTGGTCGGGTCAACGGCTGGATCAACTTCCCTAACATTGTTTTGACCAGAAAGCATCAAAAAACGGTTGAGTGTTCCGTTCTCAATATTCGCTGCTTCCATGGAGGAATAAAACTGTTCAGGTGTTGAAGTCCCGTAAATTGTTATGGCTGGACAAAAAATAGTAACGCTTTCCTTGCTTGCCCACTCCGGTGTGACGAAAGGTGCAAAGGAAGACGACCATAATGTACGTAGTACTTTTGATATAGCTGCTTCAAAGCCGGAAGCGCGTTTGGAATTAATACGTTTCATGAAATCGCCGAATTCATCCATCACACAAATGGATAAGGGTTTTCTCGTCAAAAAATTAATAACCGCCGGCATTGATATAAATTCGGACGGTCCGATATGACGTGTGGCCCCAGCCTGCCCCATGATGCGCATTATTTGCTGAAGCGCATGATCTTTTCCTTTGCCTGTGCCAGCCAGTCCCAGCACATATAAATGGGTTGCGGATCTGGTCGGTCCTGCAAATAACCTGCCGGCAAAGGTTCCCACAATGCTTATTGCCGCCCCAATAGCCAATTCCGGCTGTGGAAACCGTGCAGTTGAAACAATCCATTTCGCTATATCACCGACCAATCCCGGTGGATATGGCAAAGACGCTGTTTCCTTTTCTGGTTCTTTTTTTAAAGAGATTACTTCGCCTGTCTTTGAATCTATTAGAGTTCCGTCAATGTCTTCAAAGATTTTGCGCGTTTCGGATAAGTTTGGCAAAGGTCTTGGCTTGTTCTTTCCTGCTTTCAAGCCTGAAACAATCGTTTTCTTAGCTTCATCTGAACCAAGTCCTGTTGAAATAGCTGCATCCATTAATTGGTCGAATATTTGATTTTCATCTATCCAACGGGAGCCGACAAGCTGACCAAGCGAAAAGGCAGCCTCGTTCAAGGTGTTATTGCGTTCGCCTTTGCCTGCACTTGCCACTTTGCCAACTTCATTTTCAATGGCGGCTTTGCAATAAGCATCCAATTGCTCATTTTTTGTTTGGACTGTTATATCCACTTTTATTGGAGCCGTTGTTGTATTTTTATTTTTTTGTGGTTCCTCATTGTCGATTATTGTAACGAGCCAATCCGGGACAATAGGGATATTGTCTAAATCACCAGATAATTCGTAAGCCCGCCCGTCCGACATGATTGTTCCCGGCGCGATTACGTAACCACCAGCGCCCCGAACATCTATACCAGCAGGCAACCCGCCGCGTTTGTTCCCTCGAGCTTTATCGCTTTTTTGTTTAAAATAAACATGCATACCGTCGTTTGGTGTGGCAACAAGTGGCGATTGGTCTATGTCATATTGATGTTCGTTACATAACGAGCCAAAAAGCGCGACGCCGTCATCAACCGAATGCCGGTCGCAATCAATGACTAGTAAATTTGATTTGGCTAAATCCAAGCCAATTGCAGCGGTTGGCCATTTTTGCCACCAAATATTGATTTGATTGATATCGGTCGTCGAAACGTCGCGCCATTTAATAAAAGGCATAGGCTGCTTTATTTGTTTTCCGCCTGACTGACAGGGAAAAACAGAGAAGCCGAGCGATGCTAGCTGTAACGCCGTTTTGATGTTAGTGGCTTTATTCATAATAGATAATTGTTCTTAAAAATTTTCAGCAAAATCAGAAGGGTGCGCAGTCTTTTAAATCTTCCTTCAACGCACGCCGGTAACCGGCAATAATACGACGCCCGAACTCAAACCATTCGTCTTTCGTCAAATCAGCCAGGTCTGTTTTTTTGATTTCGTCCAGAAAAGCGCCGCCGGCTTCTAAGCCTTTGCCGCTAGCCAAACTTTCAAGCCGGCTAAAATCATCTTGCTTCATTTCGTAGGTATCCCTTGCTATTTTTATGCATTCTGCATCGTCACAAATCCAAATTATTTTCGAACCGTGATGTCCTGGGGTGGCACAATAACCAAAGCCAACAGCAGACCGACCACAGACACCGCAAATCGCTGTTTCAAAACGATCAATCATTGTTCACCACCGATATTTTGTGTCGCTTTGAGAAACTAAACGTATTTCGCCTACTCTCTCTGCCATTTTTAAACAAACCGGATTGTCGCAAATCCAAACAGCTTCCATATTATGGGGGTCTGAAGTGTCGCAATAACAAATTCTAGTGGCCGGTTGACAACAAAAGCCACAAAGGTGTTTTTCAAAACGTCTAATCATTTACAGCCTCTTTTATTTCGTTTTGATCTTCATGAGAAAAACCGACCACATCGTAGTATTTCCCGTTTTTTTTCACGCTTATTGCCGCCGGTTTTTGAAGCTCGTTTGTGCGCGAAATTGCTTCAGTTATGGTCTTCGGGAAAGGCATTTTGCCTCCATGCTGCAACCACCATTGGCGCGCGACCAAGCCGGCTTGCCCTTCATGTTCTAAGGCGACCCATTGATAATATTCGCCAATTCCAGCGATATAGGTGACTTTTAAGCTGTCAGGGCTGTTTTGTTTCTCGTGCCTAGAAAAACGCCAATTTATGACCGGTAAAACCGTTGGTTTGATTTTTTCGGTCGAAAGAATTCCATATTTATTTTCGGCGGTTGCATCATAATTGGCTTTTTCAATTTTGGGCCATTCGTAACCACACCATTTACAATGGGTGGCTGCTAATCCGACCAATTCGCCGCATTCTGGGCATGTCTTTGCACGCACATCAGTAACGCGAACTTTTCCATCACTTTTCTTGGGCAGTACGAAAACATCGTCGACTGGACCATGCCGGCGGATATTGCCGGCAAAATCAAGCACCAGACAATTTTCTTTTCCGGGCGACAAACGCGTTCCACGGCCGACAATTTGCAAATAAAGGCTGGTCGATAATGTTGGCCGCAACATAGCTATGCAGTCGACATTTGGCGCATCAAAACCGGTCGTTAAAACATTCGCATTGGTAAGCGCACGGAGTTCGCCGCTTTTAAAGCGTCTAATGATGGAATCTCGAGCGGCCGTGTTTGTCTTACCTGTAACTGCTTCGCATCTTATCCCTTGTTTGCAAAATTCTGCTGCAACGTTTTTTGCATGGTCAACACCTGAACAAAAAACAAGCAAAGATTTCCGAAACCGCGCTAAAGAAATTATCTCGCTTACAGCGGCAGCTGTGATCTTATCCGCTTGTGTCGCAAGCTGTCCTGCAACAAATTCGCCACCTCGACGCTCAACATTTGAGACATCTATTTCTTTTATTGACGCTTTAGAAATCAGAGGAGACAAAAAACCATCCGCAATGCCAGCGCGTATATCGTACTGAAAAACCGTTTTATCAAACAGCCGATCATCACCAGCATCAAGACGCCCTGAATCCAGCCGAAACGGCGTTGCAGTAAATCCGGCAACGCGTAAATTTGGTTCTTGTTTTTGCAGGCTTTCAAGGAAGTTACGATACATTCCTGTCGCTTTTTTGGGAACCAAGTGCGCCTCATCAATAATGACCAAATGCCGTGGGCCGATTTGTTGCGACCGGCGAAAAACTGATTGGATAGAGGCAAAGATAACGCGTTGATATGTGTCACTTTTGCCAAGGCCTGCCGAATAAATACCGACGGGCGCTTCAGGCCATATTTTCAAAAGGGCGCTAAAATTTTGAGCAACAAGTTCTTTAACATGAGTTAAAATAACTATTCGCATTGATGGAAAATTATCAATTATTTTTTTCGCCAAAGCGGCAATTACCAGGCTTTTCCCTGTGCCTGTCGCCATTTCCACTAATGGGTTTCCACTTTTTGGGCTTGCCCAATAGTTGAAAATGCTATCAAGCGCTTCCTGCTGATAGTGGCGCAAATTTATCATTTTCCACCTCCATCAACCCATTCTTTGTTATCTTTCAGAAGACGATAAGTGATCGTTTCCTTTTTTTCGTCGGCATCGATTTGTTCACCGGGAACCAAGGACGGTAAAAATAAGTGATGCGGGCAGCCTGCTTTTTGGTCTTTTGTATCTAATTTTATGTTCAGCCGCTCACACTGCCAACCACCGGCAGCCATTGGTGTAGAGTGTACGCATGTTCGACAATTCCTTATTGCAAAATCATTCTCGTGGCATATTTTGAACGCCGGACAATTATATGCTTTGCAGATGTAATAGTTGGGATCGTCGGATACACGCGCCGGTTTTTCGTTTGTATTGACAATACGTTCCGCTTTGCCAAGCAATGCTAGTGCATGAGCTGCATCATATTTTACGCGTTCTGTGTAAAGTTCGTCGTTATCTTTACACTTCGCAAAATAAAGCGCGCGTGTAAGACCGAGCAGATGCATATATATTTGCATTTGCGCAACATGATCCGGCTTAGCAACCGCAACGCCGTGTTTTTGTAGTTGCTTAAACGACGCGAGTGAATGCGTCTTGCACTCCAATAAATGCTTTGTTTTTTCAGCACCGGGGAGCCCTTCTAATATAATGCCGTCGGCAAAGCCTTTTAGATGTCCGTCGACGGCAATAACCATCCATTGCCGGCCTGTTGCTGGGTCATTTTCTGCAACATTTACGCCAATGTCCTTCAACCAGCCGATCATGCGGGTTTCTTCAAGTTTGCCTGTTTCCAATAGCCGTACAAGGCGGCCATTATTTTTTTGAGGTAAACATGCCCATCTGAACCTGTAAAAAATATTTCTTTCGCAAGCATGGCCGATCATAGAAGCACCAATCGACACAGAAAAATTCGGCTGATATTCGGCTGCTTTCTTCTCGTCGATCAACATTGGTATAGAATTAGGCAATGCAGGTATTTCCACCATGATTTTTGCCTTTACTCAAATGATATTTCGCGCCGTTCTGTACGTAACGTTTTGGTTATCGTTGTCGGGCGGCGATATTTATCAATATCGATGCCATCATTTTTCATTTTATCCGTATCCACCGGACCAGCACGGGTGGCGGTAATCAGGTACGCGATATTTTCGTCACCCCCCACGGAAGTTGATTTTTCAGCATCCATTTTTTCCAAGATTTTATTCCGCAAAAAATCTTCTTGTTTTTTTAAACTTTTGATTTTTTCACGAATGTCGGACAGTCTGTCTACATCGGAGCGATTAGACATAGATGTATCGTTCATTGAACCGGTTCTCCCTGCCAATGTGTTGAAATGACTAAAGTTTTTTGATTTTTATTTAATTATTTAGTGTGCCATGGCAGAGGCTTCGCGCCACCGGTGCTTTTGCTTTGCATGGCGTTGGTAGCAGGCTTTGTTTGCATTCCGGCTGCTGGTGCATGCTGTGTTGGAGTGTTATCAACTGCATTTAAAGCATAATAGTTTTTAATGTGGTTTGATGCACCGTATTGCGGATCGTTTTTAATATTTACTGACAATCTGCATGGAATTTGCAGCAATTCATCCGTTTCTGCAACAGCCCCGACGCCCAGCGCTTCGCGAATAGCGGCAAAGCGGGAATTGGCAATCTGGATCACTTTATTAAGATTGTTCATGCCTTCAGGCCAGAGATTAATACGATCGAACAAAAGTCGGCCGTTATAATCGTCGTCTTGAATTTCCCATGTCAATTTAAGACAACGACCATAATCATTGTTTTTACTAATGTTGACAATTTCCGCGTCAATAATTTTGCCTGTATAATCGCCAGCTGTCAGTGGTTCAAAACCCGCGCTTGGTGTTGCAGCAGTATCGTATTGTTCAAGTCTCATTTTTGCGGTTCCTTGTTTGCTTCAGTTTTGTTTTCGTTGCTTGGAAAGTATTTGGCAAGTTCGGTGTAGCCTTGCCCTTTAATGTACCGAATACTGGCCGGCATGTTGTACCGGTTTTTCGCCGTAAAGGCGGGGCGACCGGTGGTATTTATTTCGATCACGTTGCTATTGCCAGAAGCAACCGCTCGGGTGTTGGAAAAACCTATGTTCTCTTGTTTAATTGTTACCGGTTGTTTCAAAAGGAAAATTGCATCCATTTCGCGTTCGAGCAGCCCACAGCTTTTACCGTGCAAGTCAATTTCGTACCGGTCGTAGGAAACCGTTTCTGGATCGTCGAAACGTTCGATTGTCGAGTGTGCGATCAGAACGATTGTCATGCCTTTGTCGGCTCTCAAAGCGTTAATGCCGTCGAGAAATTCTTGCCACACGCGAAGCGCATATACATAGCCCTTACCGTAGCCGAAGTCTTCAATGTTGGTTTTCGGGTTACCTTTATCATCTCCACGCGCGCACGTTTCAGCAAAAACCAGTTTTTGCAATTCAGTCACACTGTCTACAACCACTGTCTTATAATCGTGTTCTTCTGTGTAGAGCACGCCAAGTGCTTCTATGAGCTGTTGAAACGTATCAATTTTGCCGAATGACGTTAGCTCGACACCGGCTGGGGTACCGTCTTCTATTTGAAGAAAAACGGGTGAAGGGAATTCACTTGCCAATGTTGTTTTGCCAATGCCTGCCGGACCATAAATCAAAATCCGAGGCGGTTTATCGGCATGTACTTTTTTTAGACTTGCTAAGCTTAAAGCCATTTTGTTTACCCTTGTTTTAGTTGCGTTTTTTGAAAAATCCATGTGCCCGTCGCTCCGCTGTCGTGGGCTGTTGGATTAAAAAGTAATTTAATTTGTTCCGAAGCCGGGCAAACACTGATGTGCGCTTGTCCTGAAATATTGGGGAGCCAAGCGACTGCCAGAGCGGTTACATAGCGGTCGTCGCGAATGATCGCAGCTTTGACGATCACATCCAACAGCGCCTTAATACGGTTGTCGACATCAGAACGTCGAGACGCACGTTCAAGCCCCATAACGACAATGACATTTCCATTAATCGCTTTAATCTTTTGACGGTGCAGTTCATTTAGCGCGTTAATAATAAAATCATTATATTTTTTTGATTTTACACGCCCGCGTCCTGGTACATTACGAAAAAGGCTGTTAGTGCTTGGTGGCACCGGCAAAACAAAATTTATCATTTTGTCACCGCTCTTTCGTGTACCGCTTGAATATTTTTCAAGCCAGCATCAATGTAATATCCAGCGCCGGTGCAGAAGCGAATTACAACGTCCGGTACTCTTGCCCGCAGTCGTGAAATTTGGATTTTAATGATTGTTTTTTTCTGTGTTGGAGTTTTAACCTTTTTAGAACAATTATTAGGCATCGCGTCGGTGTATAGTTTTTGTGCAGACCATATTTTACCGTCTGACAAACAAGCCAAAATTCGCGCTTGTTGCGGCGACAATTTGTAAGCACGTTGTAAATTAATTGAAAACATCGTGGTGTTTGGCATTTTTTTTATTTATCTTTTTTTCGCAAGCAAATCATTCTATGCGTTGGGCAATAACTAACATTTTGGCTGCCTGTTGGCTCTCCGCAGACAAGAGAATTTGGTGTAAAATCTTTTACATTTTGCCATAGTGGAAATTTACATTGACCAGGCAAAGCAGATAGATATTTTACTCCCCTAATAAAATTTGTATTATTACCAATGTTATTCATTTATTCACTCAAACGGTTTGTAAAAAATAAAAATTAGAAAAAATGTAAACGACTTGATATATTTTTTATTTTGTCGATTTCATTTGTTAATAAAACGTATACATGGTGTTAACCATATTTGCAACAACTTTTTTCAATTAAAAAAAATTGTGCTACAAAAAAATACAAGCAATGAGAGTGGTAATGTAAATGTAGGTGTTGACGTATTGACATAAATGTTTACACATTTTGACAACAATTTTTAAACGCAGACGGGAAGAAAAAAGATGACAAAAATAATCGATAATGAAGTTGACGTAAAATGGGTCAAAGAAAAAATGAATGCAGCTGGCATACGCTCGTATGCCGAGCTAGGGCGGAGAAGCGGGATGATGCAACGTACGTTAATTACGCTTGTCCTGCAGGGGCAACGAAACATCCAACAGGAAAATTTGATAAAAATGGCAGAAGTGCTGAAAGTTTCGCCTTTTGATCTTGCTGAAAAACTCGGTGGGCGAACTTATAATTTTTTGTCTGCTTTGAAAGACATGGAAGCGAACGAAAAGTTAGAGGTACGCGGTTCAATTGACGATAACTTTGCTATTCATTTTTATGAAGCTAGGCATTTCAAAACAATTAATACAGACATAAAAACACCCGCTGGGAGTTATGGGCTGGTTTATGATATAAAAAACAATCCGGAGACTATATTTTCTGATTCCATAGCGATCGCGTTGGAAAAACGAGAAGCACCGACAACAATGATGTTGAAACGAAACAATATCGTTTGGCTGGCAGATGGGCGCGTTTTATTAAGGCATGTAGTTTCCGGTCAATTGCGAAATCGTTTCGATATTTTTGGTGCTAATATGCCGCCGTTATACGACGTAGAAATTGTCGCTTTTTCACCTATCCAGTTTTTAGCTGTGACACTATAAAAATCGTTTACAAAAAGTATGCTTTTATTATATATTTTTGCAGGCCATAAAATGGCCGGACTTTTTTCAGCCATGGGGCTTTGTTTCGAAGCTAACCCCACCGATGCGATAAACAATAACATCGCGGCCTATCATCGTTTATATTTTTTTCAACGATGATGCCTGCATCTATAATTCATAATGTTTAAAAAATGATAAATGTTAGACCAATTAAAACCGCTGCTGCTTACGTTGGCGGAAAACATAAACTTGCCAATCGTATCGTTAATATGATCAATGAAATCAACCACAAATGCTACGCAGAACCTTTGGCGTGTCATGTGATAGAGGCAGTCGTTTTGATATTCAAAAACTCGCCCCTGTTCTTAAAGATATTCAAGCCCGCCTTGCAAGTGTCGTAATTGAAAACCTTGATTGGATTGATTTTATCGACCGATATGATCAGGCAGAAACACTTTTTTATATAGATCCGCCATATTGGGGCACTGAAAAATATTATGGCTCAAACTTGTTTAACCGCGCTCAATTTGCGCTTATGGCCAAACGGCTAAACAATATTGATGGGTATTTTATAATGTCGATCAACGACGTTCCAGAAATTAGGAAATTGTTTGAAGGATTTAAAATAACTGAAGTAGCCACCACATATTCGCTTGGTACTAATAACGCTCACAAGGCAAGCGAGTTGATCATCACAAATGCGTGTTAGGCAGGCGTTTTTTCAAAAACGTTAGAAGTTTTTGCGAACTGCATCAAAAATCATGTAATTCGGTCGCCAAAAACGTAGCGTGCTACACAATGATTCTATTTTGAGCAGTGTCTGACATTTTATAATGTTGTCCCCAACGTGTCCCTAAACAATCTTTTTAGAAGAACAAAGATTATTCTCTCTGAGAGACCCGTACTATAATTATTTGATTTTATTGGAAAATTAAGTGGTGCCCCCAGAGAGACTCGAACTCCCGACCCCCTGATTACAAATCAGGGGTGATCGCGTTAAACAACATTTAAGCATGTTCACAAAAAGAATAAAAAAATCAATAAAAACAATGTATATAGAAAAAATGATGTTAAAATGTGATTGACTTTATTCACCTATCGGCGGCATAAAAAGTTGTCCCCAATGTGTCCCTGAACAGGTGGAAAAGAGAGAACCGATGCCAAAGCTAACGAACATAATGGTCGCTTCGTTAAAACCAGCCGAAAAAAGGTATGAGGTAAGCGATATCGTCCCTGGTCTGGTTTTGCGTGTCACACCAAACGGGACGAAAACATATGTTGTTCGCTATCGTTTTGGTTCGAAAGTATGTAGGCTAACAATCGGTCGTGCGGATGATATAAGCCTATCCGAAGCCCGAGATATGGCACGAGAGGCGTTGAAAAGTGTTCGTTCTGGTATTAATCCAGCCGACGAAAAAAAAGAAAACAATCGTGAAAAAACGAATAATACTATTTTTTTTAAAGATGCTGCATCAGCCTTTTTAAATGGGCATGTAAAATTTTTAAAATCGAAGCACGAACTAGAGCGAATGCTCAATAAAGACATCATTCCGGCTCTTGGTGACATTGATTTTAAAACGATCACTCGGCATGACGTTTTGAATTTAACGCGAAAAATAAAGAATGAAGGGCATGATATATATGCCAATCGTGTCTTTGCGTGCTTGAGAAGTCTTTTCCGGTTTTGCGTTGAAAATGAAATCGGAAATATGAAAATATCCCCGTTAGCTGACTTGCGGTTGCCAGCGAAGGAACATAAACGCGAACGGGTTCTTTTAAACGACGAACTAGCTTTAATCTGGCTAGCAAGTGAAAAGCTATCTAAAATTTGGGGAACATTTTTTAAGATGTTGATATTGACCGGGGCGCGTCGAGCCGAAGTGGCAGAGGCAAAATGGGGTGAATTCGATTTCAACCAAGAAAAGCCAACTTGGACACTTTCTGAAAAAAGAACAAAAAATGGTCGTGTTTTTGTACTACCCGTCAGTCCATTTATCATTGATATTCTTAACGGAATACCGAAATTATCAGGCTGTGATTATGTGTTCACAGTGACCGGCAAAACGCCGATTATAGGTTTTTCGGATGCGAAAGAGCGTCTGGAAGAACAAGTCAAAATACTTGTTGAAAAAATGGGTATTCAAGACAATCATCTTTTTTCGGAAAATTGGCGAATACACGACATCCGCCGTACTGTAGCAACAGGAATGGCAAGAATTGGTATTCAACCACATATTATCGAGGCAGCTTTGAACCATGTTTCGGGCGCGAAAGCCGGCGTTGCAGGCATTTATAATCGATATTCATATTTTAATGAAAAAACGGAAGCTTTTACCAAGTGGCAAGAACACGTTGTCAACATTTGTAATGCCATGAAAAAATAAAGTGATTTTATTCTACTCTGTGATTTTTTAAAATATGGTTTACAAAAAGTAAATTGTATGGTTAATTATGTTAACAAAAAACAGAAAACCAGAGGAAATAAAAATGGCTTATATGGTCGCTAGGCAAATACTAAATAGATTTGGCATCTCGCGTACCACATTGTGGAGCTGGTTAAAAAAGAAAGATTTTAATTTCCCACGCCCTATTATAATCAATGGGATAAGGTATTTTGACGAAAACGAAGTCTATAAATATGAAAAAGAATTAAAGGCCAACTACGAAAAAAAAATGGAAGAGGGAAAAAAAAGATATGTACGAATGGTACATGGAAAAATGCTAAAAATGGCGAAAACAAAAACAATATGTTAACGCAACAGCCGAGCGATACAAAATTAGCCGATTAACTAATATTTATTTTTCAACTATGAATGTTTTTTTTGTTGTGCAAAAATTTAAATGTTTATTTTTGAAGGAGCGGGAAAAATGAACAAAGCCAAAATTTTTTGGGTATGCGAAAATTATGACAAGACGACGGAGAAAACGCGGGAGGAAGGCGAAAAATTAGGCAAAAAATTAGCACATAATTTTTTTGAATCTTTAGCAAAAGGCGAGCAAAAATCAAAAAATAATATATATGATTTATTTGTCAGTTTGATAGATGTCCATATTGATAGTACTTATCTAGACGGACAAATAGCTGGTTTTTCATCCGAAATAACAAAAATGTTGGCTGCCAACATTTTTTTGAATGGAACTTCTGAGCAATAAACCAAAGCCAGAAGAGGGGGAAAGAGAGGGGCTTTCCCCTGATTTTTGTTATTTAGTTTTATAAAAATATTTAACGGTATTCAGACACCGCATTATTATTTTTACACCCAAAACACCGCATAAAAAACCGGAAAAGCCAAAGATTTTTTCCGGCATAATATACGTCTTGTCAATCAGGTCGAATTTATCGAGCAGATGATAAATGGTATTTGCGACAATTTCTGTTCCGTAAATTGAACAAAGCGCGCCACCTACCCATTCCATTACACGTTGCGGAAAATTTAAATGTGAATTCTTTCGATAGAGTTGGCTTACAAAACTTCCACATGCGCCGGCAAATGCAATGGATGCCCATTTTATTAAAAAATCTAACCAATCTGGCGGGGGGTTTTGATCAGGCTGTATCATTTTCCCCAGCATTTCTGTTTCTGTCCGAAACGATCGGTCGAAATTATCCATTTTGTAATTGCAGGCTCTGTTTCGACGAGCCTTGCGGCATCATTTGCCTTCGGTGGTTTTGTCCAGCCCGCGCAGGAGAATTTTGCATTGGTCTGGCAACCTGCCAAGAGCAAGGCAGCGCTGATAAGGAGTAAGAGTTTCAACTTCATTTTCGACCTCGTGAGAATTTTCAAAGGCCGCATTGGCGGCCTCGAGTGTTTTTTGCTTTCCCCAGTGTTGCCCCATAAAAAATCCGCCAGAAGCGGCGGCAAGAATGACAACAATGATTATGGCAATGGCGATTGACAGACGTTCGAATGTGCTCATGCTTCTGCCTCCCGCATCCCTTTAACGAGATAATAGAGGCCAATTGCAACGCAGATCACCATAACGGCCGCAAGTGCCCATTGGACAGGTCCTGCACCGGTGGCAATGGCGCTAGTGCCAGACAATACGCTGCCAACTGGACCGAGCACTTCCGGTTTTAACAGCAGATTTTCTTTTTTGGGTTCCGGAACGACATCTTTGGAGGTCACAAAAGCACCTTCCATCCACAGATACCCTTCGGCCCGACGCCGGTTGACAAGGCCTTGAAGCT
>CAMLLT010000006.1 GCA_946480935.1 uncultured Bartonella sp.
AAATAGCCCCCAAAGCAACTCCGTTTATTAGTTGCTGAAAAAAATAATCCATTGAATGTGCGTCCCCTGTGTTATTTTTCCGTTTTTCACAATACCAACTGTCAAGCCGAAATCAAATGACAGGAATACGGATTAACGCAATCAGACACGCTTTCATAGTATTTTTTAAATTTTCTAAATCTGCCTGGAGATAAAACAGTTCAAGTTAGTTCAACCTGAAATTTAATTTTTTAACTTTTCCGGATTCACCGATGTATCAACATGGGGAATGACCGACATACCGGGTATTAACCGATCAATGTATTTCTGGTCAGGGTCTATCTCGATGCGGACCGGAATGCGCTGGGCAACTTTGGTAAAGTTTCCGGTTGCGTTGTCGGGCTTCAAAACAGCAAATTCCGAACCGGCCGCTGGCGAAAAGCGGGCAACATGTCCTTTGAGCTTATACCCGTCCAACGCATCAACCGAAAATTCCACCGGTTGTCCGGTTTTCATATTGGCACATTGTGTTTCTTTGTAATTGGCGACAATCCAGACATCGTCGGGCACCACGGCCAGAAGCTGTGTTCCAGCCGTTACATATTGTCCGAGTTTGGCACCGACTTCACCGACACGCCCGTCACGTGGTGAATAAATTTTGGTATGATCAAGATCTATTTTTGCAAGTTCAACCGCCGCTTCGGCACTTTCGACATCGGCCTTCAAGCCTTCCCGATCAACAAGAATTTTCTTTAACGCCTGTGTTTTGACTTCAAGTTCCGCACTTTTTTGATCACGATCGGCACGGGCGGAATCTTCACTACTTTGCGATGACACGCCGCGTTGCGTTAATGGTTCAACACGTTTCCAGTTAAGCTCCGCCTTGGTAAAAGCAGCCTCTGCGGAGCGAATATCGGCTTTCGCCGATTCTTCTTGTTGGTAGGAACTCGCCAATGCAGCCTTTTTTGAATCCAGTATGGCTATGGCCTGTTCCACTCTCTGTTTGAAAATGCGATCTTCTATTTCGATAAGAAGCTCACCTTCTTTGACGCGCTCATAATCTTTAATCTTTACGCTCGAAATATTACCCGCCACTTGCGGGCTGATCATCGTCACAAAGCCTTTAACATAAGCATTATCTGTGGTTTCGATACTGCTGATAAAAGGAGGCAGTTGCCACGCCCATAATATCAATAATATCCCGCAAATACCGGCGATAATGGAAACAGCCGTTGCTTTTGAACGTAAAAACCTTATCATTCTCTTTCATCCGCATTTTAACGCCTGTTTTTCAGGCTGTTTGTGTCGATAACTGGACTTGTTTGTCACGAAAATTCTTATATCCACGCAAAGCCATTCTGATGAGCAGCATGACCAGAACAATAAGAGCGATACATGAATAAAGGCGGAACACATCATTATAAGCCAGAACATTGGCCTCGAGTGTCGACCTTTTTGCTAATGCTGCAAGCCCCTCGCTATGTCGCAATACCGGATCACTGATCACGTGGGTATAGGCATCCGAGAGCTGATTGACACCATTTGCGACAATCGGATTGCTCATCACAATTTGTTGGGTGAGGATATTTGAATGATATTTTTCAAATACAATTTGCAAACTGCCGAAAAACGCCGAACTCATCAGTCCGCCCGTATTTTGTGTAAACAGAAAGACTGCAATAAAGCTCAGAATATAGTTCGGTCCTCTGGCAATAGCGGTTGCCAGCCCCTTCGACATGGAAGGAGGCAAAAACAACGCATAGCCAACGCCAATCATTGCTTGACTTAATATCATCTGGTCCGGTCTTGTGAGGTTGGTTGCATGGCTATCCATGAAGGACCCGCCAGCAAGCAGGATAAGCGCAATGACGTGGAACAAATCCTCGCGGCCAGGCTTGAAAAATATAGCACATGAAAGGCCTCCAAGAACGGTACCAACAACCACGCCCGCATGCATAACTTCCATTTCACGGTTGAGCAGACCGAACAAATTAAAAAAATTGGAAGCCAATGTTGCCTGTTCCGACAGCAAAATTCTGAACATCAGAAGAACGATTGCAATGTGAAGCATTTCTTTGCTGAATAGCCAGCGCAAATCAATCAACGGATTTTTCCGGTTCAGTTCTATGACTGACGCGACCATAAGGCAGAAAACCGCAATAGCGAGCCACCACCCCATCCACGATACCTCGCGCCACCAATATAATCGTCCAACCGGCATAATTGCCGCGTTAATTCCAAGACCGACAGCGATAAGTGCGTAGCTCACATAGTCCAATTTCTCGATCACTTTTGCTCGTTTGATTGGCGTTAAAGGCAAATAGAAAATGCAAGCAAAACCGATAAGTGCAAGCCCCATTTCCAAAGCGAACAATGCGTGAAAGCCGGCATGATCGATCAATGCAGGTGAAACCAGCCTTGATAGAGGAACAGCAAGAGCAATATTCATCAAGTTGAGACTTAAGCCCACAGTGCGCTTTTTGGCTGGCGCGAATGCTTCGATCATATAGAAAAAAGCAAGTGACGACATGGGTGCAGCCGCAATACCTGCGAAAAACCGGATAATAATTGCCGACTGCAAGCTTGTGACAAACAAATGCAATATACATGTCAATAAAAAGCCGATAATCGACAATTCGGCAAAAAGTCTCAAACCATATTGGTTTCTTATTTTGATAAGGAAAATAGACAGGCTGACATTGGGTGCCATATAAGCACCGACAAGCCATGTCGTTTCCTCAACAGTTGCATGAAAAAAACCTGTGAGTTGGGTAATATTGGATTGCACCATATTGGCCCCAAGGCCATAGACCCATTGCAGAAGACTCGCTGCAAAAATATAAAGCAGACAGCGATGGATGGGACCGGCAAATACTTTGCCGGGATTGGGAAAGGGCGGTTCCCGTTCGTCATCGGGCAGTGGGAGAACGCCGGCGCTCATGAACGGCCCTCTCTTTCAACCGCATTGGCGATATGTTGAAGAACACCCGTAGCATTTGTTATATTTTTGCCGTCAATGCCGGACATCACCTCATGACTGAGATGTACGGCATAAGTTTCTATTTCTTCGACTATTTTTCTCCCCTCAGGCGTTAAAGTAACGCGCTTGGCACGCCGGTCATCTTCTGCAACATTTCGTAAAACCAGCCCCTGTTCTTCCAGTGCATCAATAAGCCTAACCAAAGTTGCATGTTCAATGCCCAATTCCTCAGCCAAATTTTTCTGGAAAAAATCGTCCTGATCTTTCAGAGCCGACAAGGTAAGTGCGCGGGCCAAGGTCAGACCGTGCTGGCGGATACGCGCGTCCAGCAAATTTCGCAATTTACGGCTGACTTTGAATAACAAATCAATAAACAGCACTGATTGAGTGGCGTTTTTCATGAACTCATCCAGAGAATTTATGTAGTATGCTAATGATTATGATGCGACATATATTAGTCCGCGAATTTATTAGCAATTCACTTCTTTATTTCTCACAAAGGGTTGAACCGGTTACCAATTCCAGCAAACACTTGCTTATAGCAATTCCGATTTCTTTTGGCGGGAATCGTTATCAATCAGGATGTTTTTCAGCAGGAGAAACTGATGAAACCGTTTCTTATGCTTCAACCAATGATTGTGACGTTTATGAGGCAATCATAAACAACGAACCAATAAATATTCGCGACCGAATTTACTTTTTCGAATTTTTGAATATTTCCGATCTCGAATTCGCGTTTGAAAGAACCGGAATTTTGGGCATTGCATTATCGTTCGTGATGTTTGATTTCCGACGTTTCACGAGAAGATATTAATTGCATGAAATTCATCGCACATTTTGTTGAAATACCAGACTCGATATTATTTCAAATGCGCTATTATTTGTTGTTTTAAATAATAGTTTTTTAGTCCTAAAATTATATAAATTTTTTTCTAATTTTGTAAAAAAATATTTTTTCTAAAATATTTCGAAAGTTACTATATTACAGATATAACTAAGCGTTTTTCTATTTATATCCGAAGGATATAACAGGCAAAGGAACTCATAGAACCCCATAAAACAGAATGAATACACCCTATAATCGACGCATTATATATCGCGTTGCGCAGTCAATAATGCAGCAATCGGCTTGCATTGCAGTTGGTAACAACATCAATACTGCCATTCTTCCTTTGCATGAGCTATTTTTATCAGCTGCCGGAGGTTCCCGAAGTCGTTCAATCGAAGCGTGAATAAAAAGCCCGAATTGACAAACAAGAAAATCAAACCGGATAAAGAGTTCGTTTGGTAGGGTGGGTAAGGCCAAAAGAAAAGTGAACGAGATAAAAGATCCGTGCTTCAAACTATTGAAACGTGATGGAAAAGCGCTTGTCTTTCCTATGCCGAATGGGCGTACCAAAAACGCCTCAGCCGATTATCCGCCAGCCATTCAAATCCGTTCTTCAAGCAAACCTCATTCTACTGTCTATAGAGAATGCTTTGCCGCTTATGATGTGTTAGAAAACAATGTTTTAGCTACCTCCGGAATTTATCCTAAGTGCGTCAATCATTCGGAAGCCGTCTCTAATGAATGCAATCAAATCCCTGAAACGAGATTTTCTGGAAACCGGAAAAGCGGCATAAACAGCGCCATCGCAGCGTTTTTAAACGTCGCTTTCAATTCTATTCCCTGGAGCGTGCATGGCGCTTCCATGAAAGAAGGCGGGACAATTGCCTGAAATTATAATTCACAAAGATGAATTGATCGTATTTTTTTGCTCTAACGATACAATCAATTAACATATTTTTTAATATCGTGGTCTGAATTTTTTATTTATATAATATATTTATATAAGTTTTCATATTTATTTTATCTTTTATAAAAAATAGGAAATATCTTTTACAATCAAACCTATTACCTATTGTTCTATCTGTTTTTTGTGAACAGATATCTATTTAAAAACCTCAGAAGTGCTTTATTGTTACAATTTATTCAATAACGAATATCAGTTTTCCGAGCGGCCTCGAATATTGAAAACTGCAGAAGTGAAGCGGGTTTCTTGTTCGACGAATGAATAGCTTTTGGGGCGTCTACTCTATGGATTATTAAATTCTATAACGCATTGATTTTGATGAATGTGCGTTACGCTAAAACAACGCTAAAAATCCTGAACCTTTTCAATATTTCCTGAACAAAAAGAAAAAAGGAAAAAGGCGGTCAACAATAAAGAAAAACTAACAATCAGATTGTGGAGATGACGTTCTGTATAGATGTCAATTGATGAATAAAGTCTTCTGCCTTGTTGCGTGCTTCATCATTCTCGGCACCTTCAAAGACATCGCGCGCTTCATTAATACGGCGCTCCAGATCGCTTTCATCGAATTTTTCAACGGAAACGGCTGATTCAGCTAATAAAGAACACCCTTGACGATTAATATCAGCGAAACCGCCATAAACAACAAATGACAATTGGCCGGTTGCCGATTTTACTGTAATAATTCCGGGGGTTACCGCGGTCATAACAGGAGAGTGATCAGGAAGAACGGTCATATAGCCTTCACTTCCCGGCAAGACAACTTCTGTTGCTTTTTCCGAAAGTAGCAATTGTTCTGGAGAAACCAGCTCAAATAAAAATGATTTAGCCATATCTTTCGTCACCTTACCCTAAAGATAATCAGTAAAATCCGCAAAAGTCCAAAAAGACCTGAAGATTTCAAACTATTTGCAGTGCAAAAATAAATTTTCCCCAAAGGGCAAGGCACTGCAAATGGCTCTGTCGCCAATAGAAAGGCGACAGAACCCATTCAATTACGAGACTTGTTCAGCAAGACGCTGTGCTTTTTCAACTGCTTCCTCGATCGAGCCAACCATATAGAAGGCTGATTCTGGCAGATAGTCGTATTCACCGGCGCAAAGCCCTTTAAAGCCCTTAATCGTATCTTCCAAAGCAACCAGTTTTCCCGGTGAACCTGTGAAAACTTCCGCAACATGGAAAGGCTGCGACAAGAACCGTTCGATCTTGCGGGCACGAGCGACAACAAGTTTATCTTCTTCCGAAAGTTCGTCCATACCGAGAATGGCGATAATATCCTGCAACGACTTATAGCGCTGAAGAATAGTCTGCACTTGACGTGCAACATTATAATGTTCTTCGCCAACAACCAGCGGGTCAAGCATACGCGAGGAAGAATCAAGCGGATCCACAGCCGGATAAATACCTTTTTCAGCGATGGAACGTGACAAAACAGTCGTTGCATCAAGGTGGGCAAACGATGTTGCCGGAGCCGGATCGGTCAAGTCATCGGCAGGAACGTAAATGGCCTGAACGGATGTGATCGAACCTTTGTTGGTTGTTGTAATACGTTCCTGCAAAGCACCCATATCGGTCGCCAAAGTCGGCTGATAGCCCACAGCCGAAGGAATACGACCGAGCAGAGCCGAAACTTCCGAACCGGCTTGGGTGAAGCGGAAAATATTATCCACGAAAAACAGAACATCCTGTCCGTCATCACGGAAGCTTTCAGCAACCGTCAAGCCGGAAAGTGCGACACGGGCGCGGGCTCCCGGTGATTCGTTCATCTGTCCATAAACCAGAGCACATTTTGAACCTTTTGCAGAACCGTTATGCTCTTTCGGGTCAACATTCACGTGGCTTTCGATCATTTCGTGATAAAGGTCATTACCTTCACGGGTACGTTCACCAACACCGGCAAAAACCGAATAACCACCATGTGCCTTGGCGATGTTGTTGATGAGTTCCATAATCAGAACTGTTTTACCAACACCGGCACCGCCGAACAAACCAACTTTACCGCCTTTGGAATATGGCGCAAGCAGGTCAACCACCTTGATGCCGGTAACCAGAATTTCCGATTCTGTCGATTGATCGACATAGGCCGGAGCAGGCTGGTGAATCGCACGAATTTTGTCGGATTTTATCGGTCCGACTTCATCAACGGGCTCGCCAATGACATTCATGATACGGCCTAGCGTTGCTTCGCCGACCGGAACCGAAATAGGAGCACCTGTATCGACAACTTCTTGACCGCGAACCAGACCGTCGGTTGTATCCATCGCAATTGTGCGAACCGTATTCTCGCCGAGATGCTGTGCAACTTCAAGAACCAGCCTATGGCCGAGATTTGCTGTTTCCAAAGCATTCAAAATCTTTGGCAGATGTCCGTCAAATTGCACATCAACAACAGCACCGATAATCTGTGTTATATGGCCCAACACACCTTTCGTTGTATCAAGCTTGTAATTGCCCTTGGTGTCGGTAACAGATGCCGATGCTTTCTTGGCCTTGCCAGATTGCTCTTGAGCTTCCGCTTTGACTGAAGCTTTAGAAGCTGCCGGCTTGGCAGCAGCTTTTGCTGTTACTTTCTTTTCCGCAGCCTTTGTGGCTGCCGTCTTTGGGGTCGCCGCTTTTGCCATCGATCCTTACCTTCCATATTAGAGCGCTTCTGCGCCCGCAATAATTTCAATCAGTTCTGTCGTGATCTGAGCCTGACGTTGACGGTTATAAGTGACCGACAGTTTATTGATCATCTCACCGGCATTACGCGTTGCATTATCCATCGCACTCATCTTGGCACCCATTTCTCCGGCACCGTTTTCAAGCAGTGCCCGAAAAACTTGTACACCAATATTGCGCGGGATAAGTGTATTCAGGATTGTTGCGGCGTCAGGTTCATACGAATAAACGGCAGGAACAACTGCTTTCTCCTGTGTATCTTCGTTCTCATCTTCTTTCGGAGCCGGAATAAGTTGTTGGGTAGTTGGCTGCTGATTGATGACTGACACGAATTCGGAATAGAACAATGTGCAGACATCAAATTCGTCTTTTTTGAACAATTCAATTATTTTATCCGCAATGTTTTTAGCGTGCGAATAATTGAGGTGTTTGGCTTCCCTCAGGCTGACATGGTCGATGATATATTGACCGAAATCGCGATGCAAAATATCGAAGCCTTTTTTACCCACAGTGAGTATTTTTACATGTTTACCCTGAACGAGCAGTGCCTTGATATGCTCGATTGCATGGCGGGCAATTTGCGAATTAAAACCGCCACACAGTCCACGCTCTGCTGTACAGACCACGAGAAGATGCACATCATCTTTCCCGTTGCCTACCATCAATTTCGGCGCATCTTCTGCACCGATATGAGAAGCCAGATCGGTAAGCACCGCGGCCATACGTTGTGCATACGGACGCGCTGCTTCTGCCGCCTCTTCTGCGCGACGCAGCTTAGCCGCAGCGACCATTTGCATCGCACGGGTTATTTTCTGCGTCGCCTTAACCGAGGCGATACGATCTCTAAGATCTTTTAGCGAAGCCATTAAACCGTCCCATCATCAGATCAAGAAAAGTTCTTGGAATAAGCTTGTAAAACTGTTGTCAACCGGTTCTTCAGCTCATCAGACAACTTCTGTTCGTTGCGGATACCATCAAGAATATCCGTATGGTCGGTGCGCATCAGTGCCAGAAATCCTTGTTCGAATTTGCTAACCTGATTGACAGCAATCTTGTCGAGATAGCCATTTACACCGGCAAAGATAACAACAACTTGTTCCTCTGTCTTCAACGGCGAAAATTGTGGCTGTTTCAACAGCTCGGTCAACCGCGCACCACGATTAAGCAGACGCTGGGTCGATGCATCGAGATCAGAGCCGAATTGGGCAAAAGCGGCCATTTCACGATATTGGGCAAGTTCGCCCTTGATCGAACCTGCAACCTGCTTCATTGCTTTAATTTGCGCAGCAGAACCAACACGGGAAACCGACAGACCAACATTCACTGCCGGACGGATACCTTGATAGAACAGGTTCGTTTCAAGGAAAATCTGACCATCGGTAATCGAAATCACATTGGTCGGAATATAGGCTGATACGTCATTTGCCTGTGTTTCAATAACAGGAAGTGCTGTCAGCGAACCGGCACCATGGGCATCGTTCATCTTGGCCGCGCGTTCAAGCAAACGCGAATGCAAGTAAAAAACATCGCCAGGATAAGCTTCACGCCCCGGCGGGCGACGCAGCAACAAAGACATCTGGCGATAAGCCACAGCCTGTTTTGACAAATCGTCGTAACCAATCAAAGCATGCTTGCCGTTATCACGGAAATATTCACCAATTGCACAACCGGCAAATGGCGCAATAAATTGCATCGGAGCCGGTTCGGAAGCGGTCGCAGCAACAATGATCGAATATTCCAGCGCGCCGCGTTCTTCCAGAGCCTTCACAAAACGGGCAACAGTCGAACGTTTCTGGCCAACCGCAACATAGACACAATAAAGTTTATCTTTTTCGATATTCTTGTCATGTGCCGGCTTCTGGTTAAGAAATGTATCAAGCAAAATTGCCGTTTTACCGGTTTGACGGTCACCGATCACCAACTCGCGCTGACCACGCCCGATCGGAATAAGTGCATCAATTGCCTTAAGACCAGTTGACATCGGCTCATGAACCGATTTACGCGGGATGATTCCTGGAGCCTTGACATCAACACGACGACGTTCTTTGGCATTGATTGGACCTTTACCGTCAATCGGGTTTCCCAGAGCATCCACAACGCGACCAAGAAGTTCCGGACCAACAGGAACATCAACGATGGTTTTCGTGCGCTTGACCGTATCACCTTCGCAAATGTCGCGGTCCGAACCGAAAATAACAACACCGACATTATCACTTTCGAGGTTAAGCGCCATACCACGTACGCCACCGGGAAACTCGACCATTTCACCGGCCTGAACATTATCCAAGCCATAAACACGGGCGATACCGTCACCCACAGACAGAACCTGACCGACTTCGGAAACTTCGGCTTCTTTACCGAAATTTTCGATTTGACTTTTCAGGATTTTAGATATTTCCGACGGTTTAATATCCATCAGCCGACCTCTTTCAGTGCAAGCTTAAGCGAAAACAATTTCGATGACAGTGACGTATCAATCTGACGCGAACCGAGTCGGACGATAAGGCCACCCAATATATCCGGATTTACGGTTTTATGCAGGGTCACATCTTTACCTGCTACGGTTTTTAACGTTGCTTTCAACTCTTTTTCCTGAGCTGAAGTCAATTCCTGTGCCGAAACCACTTCCGCCGATATTTCTCCGCGGAATTTGGCTGCCATAACATGATAGGCAGAAACAATGGCCGGCAATACAAAAAGCCGTCTATTGGATGCGACGACACATAAAAAATTGGCAACATAACGACTGGTGGCGTTTTTATCCATCCCAGCTTCTTTACAAAGAGAAGCAACCGCCTTTTCTTGCTCAACCGATGAAAAAACCGGACTGAAGACCAGACGTTTTAAATCGTCATTTGATTCGATTAATGAAAGGCATGAAGATAGTTCTTTTTCTACAGCATCGACACATTTGGCTTCTCGTGCGAGATCAAAAAGTGATGCAGCATAACGCTCGGCTACTGCAGATGTAAGCGAAGACGACTTTGACACTCTATCCTGTCTTTCCCCTTAGCAGAGAGTTGACTTTAAAAAACTGCCAACTCGGTAATGCCAGATAACTTTTCCCGTTGTCGGTATGCAACCGCTATTTAAATATTAAAAGTTGATAGGCATCTAGCATACACAATTGAGACTCGCAACACCGCAACAGGCTGCTTTTTAAAACTATGCCTTATTTTTTTTAATATTTAAGCTACAAAACCGAAAGCATAAACAAAACTGGCTATTGCAAACACTATTTCGATCAATAGCGCAATGACATTAAAGCCAGAAAAGCTTTTGTCAATTACAAATGAGACAAGCCGTCCGACAATGCAAAAAAATACCGCCAAAAAGAGTGCAACCGCTAAAAAAGGTTGTGCAAACAATAAATAGCTAATTCCCAAGCCGAGAGGGACCCCGCCCATATTGCCGCGCACCGCAGCAAGAAGTGAAGCTGATTCTTGTTGCGGATAAGTCCAGAACATCCGCATCGCAATTTTCGGCCAGATTAAATAGAACAGACCTACCAGAACAAAACCCCAAGCCACAAACCATGCAAGCCACTCTCCGCAACTTTGGGGAAAGTAAAGTTCAACCATCGTTACCTACCTTCAAATCCTGCAACGGCCAAATTTTTCAACCGTTTACGCAATAAGTTCTATATGCACGCTTTTTTTAAAAAGAAAACGGATCCCAATATTATTGTGCCGGACCTGAAAGAAAATTTTCTTCTCCGGTCGGATCTTTCAGACAATTGTCTTGCAATATTTTTTCAATGTCCTGAGGTACCGATTTGATCTTTGCTGTATTTGTTTCCTTGAATGTATCAAAAGCCGATGAGGCTACCGTGTCACCTGTCTCGATCAATGCTTTATCCATCAAAGCATCATTGTTTTCCATACGCACCTCGACAACTTCGGCAGAAAGATCAAGTGCACGTGCCGTCTCTATCATATCGCGACGCTGGCTCAGGGTGGTTATCATACGTGTAGCCACCGGCCCCGGTTCGGCTCGGCCGTTAATACTCAATCCTTTTTCGAGTTGATAAACTTCATTCAGAATGTGATCATATTGCTGGACAATATTCATATAGACCCATTGTCTGGCTTTGGACGAAGGCTTTTTACATGATTTCATCATAGTGTTTGCCGGTTCATCAATCATCGGCATAAATACTTTGTCCGATTCTTTGAGCATACTATAAGCAAAGACAAAAACCGTAACATCGGCACTTTTCTTATTGTTCTGGCTATCATGTCCGATGACATCGGAAACTGATTGGGAAAAAACCGGACCGGTCGAAAACAGTAACGCCGACAATATCAATAAAAAACGCATCATTCCAAACCTCTGAAACGATTGATCTATGCCAAACAGACTATCTGCCACATTGTTACTATTTGCCCCGTTCAGCGAGAAGCACGGACATTAAATGAAACTTTGCGGATCAATGTCAACCTGCACCCGTATTGTACCACGAATTTTTGGGCCCCGTGCAATCATTGCGCGAATGAAAGACTGCATATCGGCACGACGACTTCCCTGCAGAAGCAGTCTGAAACGATATCTTCCGCGCACCAATGCCAAGGGCGCCTCGGCCGGTCCCAATACCGATATTTCATTTGCCGATGGCGCCGCCTGACGCAAAGCGCGCGCATGCGCTTCGGCGTCACTGCGGCTTTCAGATGAAACAATAAGGGCTGCCAGACGCCCGAAAGGCGGGAGATTGTGGCGAGCACGCTCGTCAATTTCTCTTTTATAAAAAGCCTCGCTGTCGCCCGAGATAATAGCCTGCATGACCGGATGATCGGGCTGATAAGTCTGTATCAATCCCAGACTTTTTAGCCCTGTGCGACCAGCGCGACCGGTAACCTGAGACAACAACTGGAACGTGCGTTCTGCCGCGCGCGGGTCCCCATTGGAAAGCCCCAGATCCGCGTCAACGACACCGACGAGTGAAATACCCGGAAAATGGTGGCCTTTGGCAACGAGTTGTGTTCCGATGACAATATCGACCTCGCCTTTTGAAATGGCTTCAAGTTCGAGCCGCAGTCTTTTGACACCCCCTATCAAGTCGGTCGACAATACGAGAATGCGCGCTTCGGGAAACAGCTTCAGTGTTTCCTCGGCTATCCTTTCAACACCTGGCCCACAGGCAACGAGATGATCGAGTGTTCCGCATTCCGGACAAGCTTCCGGTATAGGTTCATGATAGCCGCAATGGTGGCACATAAGTTGCCCGCGAATGCGGTGTTCCACCAGCCAGCTCGAACAATTCGGGCATTGGAAACGGTGGCCGCAAACGCGGCATAAAGTCAAAGGTGCATAGCCGCGACGATTGAGAAATATGAGTGCCTGTTCTTTGCGTTCGAGTACCTCGCGCATGGCAAGTTCAAGCGGCGGTGACAAAAACCGGCCCGATGGCGGAGCATTCTTGCGCATATCAATAGCACGCAAATCCGGCATCGCCGCCTGTTTGAAACGGGATGGAAGATGAACAGCGTGATAGCGTCCCTGAAGGGCATTGACCTTGCTTTCCACCGACGGTGTAGCGGAAGATAAAATGACCGGAAAACCGCCGAAAGAACCACGTGCAACTGCCATATCACGCGCATTATAAAAGACACGGTCTTCCTGTTTATAAGCAGTATCATGTTCTTCATCGACGATAATCAGTCCGAGATTTTCGAAAGGTAGAAAAAGTGCGGAACGGGCACCGGCAACGACTCTTATCCGCCCTTCAATGACCTGTCGCCAGACCCGTTCGCGTTGTTTAGGGGTGAGATCGGAATGCCATTCGGCTGGCGGCGCACCGAAGCGGCTTTCAAACCTGTCAAGAAATTGTTGCGTTAATGCTATTTCCGGCAAAAGAATCAAAATTTGTTTGCCGTTTTTAAGAGCCTGCGCAACAGCTTCAAAATAGACTTCCGTTTTGCCCGACCCCGTAACACCGTCAAGCAGCAAGACTTTAAAACAATCCCCGTCAACGGCCTCTATGAGCGTATCGGCAGCAAGTTTTTGCGCTTTCTCCAATTCGGGAGAAGAATAATCCGGCTCGGGAGGCGCCACAACTGGAGGTGGCGGCATTTCGATTTCCTCGAATATACCGGAATTTTTCAATCCTTCGACAACGCTTGTCGATGTTCCTGCTGCATGGGCAAGTCCTGATTTTGTCCAGGCCAGGCCATTTTGCGCAAGTTCGAGAACGCGTTTTCGTGCAGCAGTCATTTTCTCGACTTTGCCACCACAATAGCGCAATCCCTGAACTGTGGGTTCCGGATCAAATGCCGCAGGAACTCGCAAAGCCATACGTGCAACCATTCCCGGTGGTGAAAGAGTATAGTCGGAAACAAAATGGATAAAACGCATCATATCGGCTGGCAGTGGCGGACAATCGAACAATTCGGAAATTGGCCGCAATTTTTTAGCCGCCACTTTGTTATCACTGTTTGCCTCATTGGTAACGAGACCGGCCACTTCTCTTGGCCCCAGAGGCACGCGCACAATCGAACCGACTTTGACATTCATATCGTCCGGCACAGAATAACTATAAGCCGTTTCTGCCGGCATAGGCACCAGAATTGAAACAGTTTTTTGGTGTTTTGATTCGATATTTGTCATTATCGGTGTCATGTTGGTCTTGCTTTTGCATAAAACAATGGATCATAACAAGAAAATCGTCAAAGATCATCGGATATCGGACAGAGCAAATGCACTCAGGAGCTGGAATATGAAATTTTTTGTTGATACTGCCATTATTGAAGAAATTTCGGAGCTCAATAATCTCGGCCTTGTTGATGGTGTTACGACCAATCCTTCGCTGATTTTGAAATCCGGAAGGGATATTATCGAAGTAACAAAAGAGATTTGCGCGCTGATAGACGGCCCTGTATCGGCGGAAGTCACTGCAGCAGACTTCGACGGGATGATGAAACAAGCCCAGATATTGGCAAAAATTGCCAATAATATCTGTATCAAACTTCCTATGACATTTGACGGATTGAAGGCTTGTAAAGCACTTTCCTCAAAGGGGTTGAAAACCAATATGACCTTATGTTTTTCGGCCAATCAGGCATTGCTTGCAGCCAAAGCCGGTGCAACTTTTGTTTCTCCTTTTGTCGGACGGCTTGATGATCTCGGATTGAACGGCATGGATCTTATCGGCGAAATCCGTACAATTTTCGACAATTACGACTTTAAAACACAAATCCTTGCCGCATCTATCCGCACAGTCAACCATGTCCGCGAAGCGGCTCTCGTTGGTGCCGATGTCGCGACAATCCCGCCTGCCGTTTTGAAATTGTTGATAAAACATCCTCTCACCGACAAAGGGCTGGAGTTATTCATGAAGGATTGGGCAAAGACCGGACAAACTATTGGCTAAAAAAATAACAGCCCTAATTAGAAAGCAGCAGTTCATGATCTGAAAACAGGCGGGTAATATATCAAGAACAGCATTAGCCATTTTTTACCATAGCTTTGCTGTTCGAAAACGACCAAAGCCTTGAAAGAGCGTCATTCTGACAGAGGGGGGATAAAGAGTGCTAGTTATTTGGGAAGCTGTAAAATCGGCATTTTCAAATATGACAGTTTTCGGCGGACGGGCAAATCGGAAAGAATTCAGCCTGTTTTTGTTATTTGACATTTTCGCTTTTACTGTTTTGTTTCTTATCGCTTTTTTAGGCAATAACAGTATTTTTAATCAAATCCTCAACTTTCCCATAACCGGACTTGGTATTTTTTTGTTTGTCCCGAGTGTCTCGCTCATCATCCGCCGGTTTCACGACGTAGAATGGCATGGCTTATGGCTGATTTTTCCATTCGTCGGGATAATTTTGCTTTTACCACTTATAATTTTATGGCTGGTTTTTTCAATTTTTTATCATTTAACCGGCCTGTTCGGCCTCATTATATGGATATTTTTAGTCGGATTATTGCCGGTACAACTTTTCCATTTAAAAACCGGAGAGCCGATGTTTTACCTGCTTTTGGGTGTACCGGCCGCAATCTATATTCTTTTCGCCGTGATACTTTGCCCGATGAGAAGCCAAAAAGGCCAAAACAAATATGGCGAACCAAGTTTAAATCTATATTCCGAGCAATATTTCTTCGATAAAGCGCATAGTCACTCACCGGATAAACAGTCCTCATCAAAATAAGAAAGATAGCATCGTAGCAAATATTGCCACAACGTGATTTGAAGAATTGATTGGTAGAACCGTTATAAAGGTGAAAGTTGGTCAGGCAGTCAAATCGCCTGACCAAAACGAATCATTTCAATTTCGACATATCCTGAGCCAAAGACAGGAAGATCTGCTCGGCCAATTCTTCTGCTGCACGCTTCTTGGCATCCTCTTCAGCTTGCAAGTTTGCATATTCCTGACGAGGACGGTCAAACGAGGCACTGACAGTCCGTGTGCGTTTGGCAAGCGGTTTATTTTTCATATCTTTCAAAACATAGGTCGAATGACCATCAACAGCACCGGCAGATGCACGGCCCGTACGATCAGTCGAATCGCCTATATCCATCTGGACGGCAGTACGGATGTTATAGCTTGTACCAAGCGATAGCTGATAGGTTGGAGCAGAAGGTTCTCCTGCACCACCATTCAACAAGAAAATCAACCGGTTACGAACCAATTGGTTAAACCGGTCCTTTGGTTCGTCAATAATAACGCCAGACAATTTCGACCGGATAGATGGCGAAACATTGAGTTGCGCTGTCCCGTTCGAGTCTCCGTGATAGAGAGGTTGAACGGTGCAGGCCGATATGGCGAGCGTTGTCCCCAATAGTACAGCAGTTGTTATGGGTCTGATGCTATTCAGAATATGGTCAGGCAACAACATTGACGATCCTCTGTGGAACTACGATAATTTTCTTCGGCTTCTTGCCTGCCAGATTTGATTGCACAAAATCGAGCGCAAGAACAGCCTTTTCGATAGTAGATTGATCCGCATTGCGGGCAATTGTCAAATCACCACGCTTTTTCCCGTTAATCTGGATAGGGATAGTAATCTCGTTATCCACAATTAAAGCAGGATCATAATGTGGCCAAGACATTTGCGCAACCAGATTTGTCTCTCCCAAAGCAGCATGACATTCTTCCGCCAGATGTGGAGTCATTGGAGAAATCATGATGATAAAGAAATCAAGCGCTTGTCTCAAAGCAGCCTTCATTTCGTCGTCGGCTTGTTCCAGATTCTGTAACTCCGGAGCGAGCTTGTTGACGAGTTCATAAAGGCGCGCCACCGCACGATTGAAAGCAAGCTTTTCAATATCATCTGCCACTTTTGCAAGCGTGCGATGCGCCGCTTTGGAAATATCAAGCGCTGCACCCTTTGTTCCGGCTTGCGGTTTGACATGCGCCAATATTTCGGCACTTGACGAAATCAACCGCCAGACGCGTTGTACAAAACGGTGAGCGCCTTCTGCTCCTGCTTCGGTCCAGATAACATCGCGTTCGGGCGGTGAATCGGACAGCATGAAAAGCCGCGCCGTATCAGCACCATAGGAAGAAATAATATCATCAGGGTCGACAACATTTTTCTTCGACTTCGACATTTTTTCGATTGAACCGATTTCTACCGGACTGCCATCGGAAAGGAGTGTCGCGCGACGCACGCCATCCTTTTCTACGATCCGGATATCGGCAGGTGCGACCCAACCTTCCTTGTTGTGATAGGTCTCGTGAACCACCATGCCTTGCGTAAAAAGCCCTTTGAACGGCTCGTCAACATTGACGTGGCCGGTCATTTTCATTGCCCGCATGAAAAAGCGCGAATACAGCAAATGCAGAATCGCGTGTTCGATGCCACCGATATATTGGTCGACCGGCAACCATTTCCTGATCGCGTCCTTGTTTGTCGGTTCATTTTCCCGTGGTGCGGTAAAGCGGGCATAATACCACGAGGAATCAACAAAAGTATCCATCGTATCGGTTTCCCGCCGTGCGGGCTTGCCACAATGCGGGCATTTGACAAATTTCCACGTCGGGTGGCGATCAAGCGGATTACCGGGTTTGTCGAATGTGACATCATCGGGCAATTTTACCGGTAAATCGGCACGTGGAACCGGTACATCCCCGCAATCATCACAATGGATAATCGGAATCGGGCATCCCCAATAGCGTTGCCGCGAAATACCCCAGTCACGCAGACGGAATTGAACTTTCCGCTCGGCTTGCGGACGACCATTCAACATCTGGCCGGACAAATGTTTGAGAACTTCTTCAAATGCGGCTTTCGGCTTTAATCCGTCCAGAAAACCGGAATTAATCATAACGCCGTCTTCGGTATGGGCTTCTTCCGTTACAACAAAACTGTCGGGATCCGCACCTTCTGGCAAAACAACCGGACGTACCGGCAATTCATATTTATTGGCAAAATCAAGATCGCGTTGATCGTGGGCAGGACAGCCGAAAACCGCACCCGTTCCATATTCCATCAAAACGAAATTGGCGACATAAACGGGTATTTCCCATTTATCATCAAATGGATGAACAACTTTCAAACCGGTGTCGAAGCCTTTTTTCTCGGCGGTTTCTATCTCGGCTGTCGAAGTTCCCTTCCGGTGACATTCGTCGATAAAATCTTTCAGTTTCGCATTTTTTTCGGCAAGTTTACGGGCAAGCGGATGATCGGCAGCAATAGCAATAAACGAAGCACCGAATATTGTATCGGGACGGGTTGAAAAACACTCGATTTCACTGAAACCGTCTATCGGCGTTTCCTTGGCGATTTCCCAGCGCAACAGCGCACCTTCGGATTTGCCAATCCAGTTGCGCTGCATAACGCGGACTTTTTCCGGCCATTCATCAAGACCGTTCAAACCATCCAGAAGTTCCTGACTGAATTTGGTGATTTTGAAAAACCACTGCGTAAGCTCACGCTGTTCGACCAAAGCACCCGAACGCCAGCCGCGCCCGTCAATGACTTGCTCGTTTGCAAGCACTGTATGATCGACCGGATCCCAATTGACCTTGGATGTTTTACGATCAACAAGCCCTTTTTCATACATATCGAGAAAAAGCATCTGCTGGCGATGATAATATTCAACATCGCAGGTTGCGAATTCGCGCGACCAATCAAGAGAAAGCCCCATGGATTTCAGTTGCTTTTTCATGGAAGCGATATTCTGATAGGTCCAGTCTTTTGGGTGAACTTTGTGTTGCATAGCGGCATTTTCTGCCGGCATACCGAAAGCATCCCAACCCATCGGGTGCAAAACATTAAATCCGCGGGCGCGTTTATAACGGGCAACCACATCCCCCATCGCATAATTGCGCACATGCCCCATGTGAATGCGCCCTGAAGGATAGGGAAACATTTCCAACACATAGTATTTTTCACGCGGGTCATTATTATCGGTTTTGAAAACTTCTTTTTCGCCCCAGATTGACTGCCATTTCTGTTCTGTCGCGCGTGGATTGTAGCGTTCGGTTGCCATTACAATTATACTCTTGCAAAATGTGGTCAAAAAACTCAATACGTGCTTCACCACGGATTAAGGAAAGCGTCAACCATTTCTATGCGCTTTTATTCATTAAAATTGATGAAGAAGGGAAAATGACTATGGATGCGGTTATTGCACAATGGCAAAAAGTCAAAGAGAATATCGTCAAAGCGTGCCATGATGCAAAACGTGCGACCGATGACGTTCAGCTGATCGCTGTGTCGAAAACTTTCGGAGTTGAAGATATTCACCCGCTTCTTGAAGCAGGACAACGTGTTTTCGGTGAAAACCGTGTTCAGGAAGCAGAAAGCAAATGGCCGCAATTGCGCGAAGAATTTCCTGATCTTAGACTCCATCTCATCGGGCCATTGCAATCAAATAAAACAAAAGAAGCGGTTCAGCTTTTTGACGTGATCGAAACGGTTGACAGAGAAAAAATTGCAAAATTTCTTCAAGAAGAAATGTTAAAACAAAACCGGAAGCTCGCCTGCTATGTGCAGGTCAATATCGGGGAAGAGCCACAAAAAGCCGGTATCGCTCCGAACGAGGCAGTCGAGTTTGTCAAACATTGCAAGAACGACCATCACCTCGATATTGTCGGCTTGATGTGTATTCCACCGGTTGGTGAAAATCCCGGTCCCTATTTTGCCCTTCTTGCAAAATTGGCAAAAGAGGCGGAAGTGAAAAAACTGTCAATGGGAATGTCGGCGGATTATGAAACAGCCATTGCCTTCGGTGCCACGAGTGTGCGCGTCGGTTCGGCAATATTCGGTCATCGTCCGCCGATTTCTCACCAATAATCAGCTATCCATACCAATTCCGCCGGCGGCACCAAAGACCTGGCCTGAACAATAGCTTGCTTCTTCTGATGCCAGCAAAACATAAAGTGGTGCAATTTCAACCGGCTGTCCGGCACGCTTCAAAGGTGTTTCGGAGCCGAATTGCGGCAAAGCTTTCATGAGCTGGCCACCGGCAGGTTGCAATGGTGTCCAGAAGGGGCCGGGGGCAACGGCATTGACGCGAATGCCTTTCGGAGCCAGTTGTTTTGCCAGCGATTTGGCAAAAGCAACATTGGCAGCCTTGGTTTGCGAATAGTCAAACAAGGTAGCAGACGGGTCAAATGCCTGAATTGAAGACGTAATGATGATGGAACCACCTGCCGGAATGTGTGGCAATGCAGCTTTTGTGACACGGAAAGGTGCATAAATGTTGGTTTTCATCGTCTTGTCAAAAGATTCGTCTGTGAGATCAGAAAGAGCTTCCACCGCCTGTTGACGACCGGCATTATTCACCAGAATATCAAGGCCGCCCAGTTTTTGGACTGCTTCCTCGACCAATTTTTCGCAAAAATGCCGATCGGTCAGATCACCGGGAATTGCAAATCCTTTGCGCCCGGCCTGTTCGATAAGTTCGACGACCTCTTGCGCGTCTGATTCTTCTTCTTTCAGATAATTGATTGCAACATCGGCACCTTCACGCGCAAATGCTATTGCAACCGCCCGCCCGATGCCGCTGTCACCGCCGGTAATCAGCGCTTTTCTGCCTAAAAGTTTACCGGAACCTTTGTAGCTTTTTTCTCCGTGATCGGCCTTTGGTGTCAACTTTGATGCAAGTCCGGGAGCTTGTTGTTTTTCTGTCGAATAAGGAGGCTGCGGATAAGCATCCACCGGATTTTTCAACGAAGCTGTCTGCGTCGCCATCCGGTGACCTGACTTCTGTGACGTCACATCAGATCCACTTTTTAACGCTTCTTCACGCGAGACTATCAGCTTTTCATCCAACATAGCATTTTCCTTTCAAATACCGGACACAACACGAAGTGGTATTACTTCGGTATTTTAACTACTGCTCGCGGTTTTAAAATCGATGCCTCGGCGGCCTTTTTCAGTAAAAAAGAAACGAAAATTGACAATTTCTAACTATTTTACTTCAATTTTTTCTAGTCATTCACGATAAGTTTTTTAAAAACATCATTTTAAGACTTCCAAGAAACCAATGATACCATTTAATGTAAATATCAAATATCCATTACAAATGGATATTTCATAAAGAAAGTGTTGCGTGAGGAGAATTGCAACACAAAAAGGAGGAGAAGATGTCGGATAAAGTCTATCCTGTATCTAATAATATCAAGAAAAATGCCCTGATTGATCGTGAAACATATCTTCAATGGTATGATGAAAGCTTAAGGGATCCGGATGCATTCTGGTCGAAACATGGCCGACGCATTGATTGGTTCAAACCGTTTACAAAAGTTAAAAATACCAGCTTTCGAGGCCGTGTATCCATTAAATGGTATGAAGACGGCATCACAAATGTAACCTATAATTGCATCGACAGACATTTGAAAAGTCGTGGTGATCAGGTTGCAATGATCTGGGAAGGTGACAACCCCTATATTGATAAAAAAGTTACCTATAAGGAACTTTACGAAAATGTTTGCCGGTTTGCCAATATTTTGAAAAAACGCGGCGTCAAAAAAGGCGATCGGGTTACCATTTATCTTCCCATGATTCTGGAAGCTGCTTATGCAATGCTCGCCTGTGCACGTATCGGCGCAGTCCATTCAGTTGTTTTTGCAGGCTTTTCGCCGGAAGCCCTTGCCGGACGTATTGTCGACTGCGAATCGACCTTTATCATTACTGCCGACCAAGGTGTACGTGGTGGCAAGCCCATTCCTTTGAAAGAAAATGTCGATCATGCAATTGACATTGCCGCACGCCAATATGTGCTCGTCAATCAGGTGATGGTTGTGCGCAGAACCGGCGGCAAAATCGGTTGGGCCCCTGGCCGTGACTTCTGGTATCACGAAGAAATGGCCAATGCGAAAACCGAATGCCCGCCAGCGCGAATGAAAGCCGAAGACCCGCTTTTCATTCTTTATACGTCAGGTTCTACGGGTAAACCGAAAGGCGTTCTTCATACGACCGGCGGCTATCTTGTTTATGCATCCATGACGCATGAATATGTATTCGATTATCACGTAGGAGACGTTTATTGGTGTACCGCCGATGTCGGCTGGGTGACCGGACATTCCTATCTGGTTTACGGGCCTTTATGCAATGGCGCGACAACGCTTATGTTCGAAGGTGTCCCGAACTTTCCTGATCAGGCGCGCTTTTGGGAAGTTGTCGACAAGCATAAGGTCAATATTCTTTATACCGCACCGACAGCTATTCGTGCATTAATGGGAGCCGGTGACGAATATGTCGAACGCTCGAAACGCACGTCGTTGCGCATTCTTGGTTCGGTCGGCGAACCGATCAATCCGGAAGCGTGGAACTGGTTTTATCATAAAGTTGGTGACGAGCGCTGCCCGATTGTCGATACGTGGTGGCAAACCGAAACCGGTGGTCACATGATCACCCCGCTACCCGGTGCAACCGATCTGAAACCCGGTTCGGCAACACTTCCTTTCTTTGGCATCAAGCCCGAGCTTGTCGACACTGAGGGAGAAGTCCTTGAAGGTGAAAATGATGGAAACTTATGCATTACCGACTCTTGGCCGGGGCAAATGCGCACAATTTATGGCGACCATAACCGTTTTGTAGAAACCTATTTCTCGACATATAAGGGCAAATATTTTACCGGTGATGGTTGTCGTCGTGATCATGATGGATATTACTGGATTACCGGCCGCGTCGATGACGTTCTGAATGTTTCAGGCCATCGTCTTGGCACGGCAGAAGTTGAATCGGCTCTCGTTTCCGATCATAATGTTTCGGAAGCGGCGGTTGTCGGTTACCCGCATCCGATCAAGGGACAGGGTATCTATTGTTATGTGACATTGATGGAAGGTATCGAACCGACAGACGAATTGCGTCAACACCTTGTCAAACATGTCAGAAACGAGATTGGACCGATTGCCACACCTGACAAGATCCAATTTGCTCCGAGTCTGCCAAAAACACGTTCGGGCAAAATTATGCGGCGAATTTTGCGTAAAATTGCCGAAGACGAATTTGAAAATCTGGGCGATATATCGACACTTGCAGAACCGCAGGTTGTTGAAGACCTGATTGCTAACCGTTTGAACAAACGTTAAACACCAAAATAATATCGGCGGAACATTCCGCCGATATTGCTGCGATTTATTGTTGGCTTCCTGTTAGCCTGAATTTTTTAGCAAGTCGGATGCCATCGCTATAAGGGCACCTGCCAATATATGAGGACACTTGCCAATATTTTGCGCAAACTTTACGCCTTGCCTTAAAAATACATAATCTTGCCAGCACATATTTCACCCGAAAGCAGAAGCGACGAGTGAAATCAACCTGACCGTTCACTTCGTCAGTCAAATATACAATCGGACAGGCTTCATTTGGCTAAATATGTAAAACAGCTGGAATGTTTGATTGGTTTAAAAACGAGCTAGCAAATCTTATAAAAAATTGCTTAAGGGCTATAAAAATCTCTAATAAAGAATGGATTTTAAAGAACAGATTCGAGCGCTAGAATTCGGCTTTCAATGCTCTGTCGACAAAAGGGGCGATAAGAGCGCTCAAGTGTAGAATGGTTGTTGCTGAGCCGATGCTGTCTTCTGTTTTCTTCAGGCCTGATGTCGATATGACAAGCGGAATTGCACATTCTTTTTATTTATTTCAATTATTTCAAATAACTCATCTATAATTGAACAATAGGCTTAACCCCACGATGCAATAAAGCAATTTATGTCCCGCAACCTGTTCTATTAAAAATTCAATGAGCCGTTTTTTCGTTTTCGGTCAAAAGAAGGGCCGCGTCATCAGCAATACGCTGTTCTTCATCGGTCGGAATTATGAATGCAGCAATAGGACTATTAAGCGTTGTCAGGCGTGATTGATTGGCATTATTGGCTTCATAGTCAATCTCGATGCCCATCCATCGCAATTGTTCCAAAACCGCTTCGCGAATTTCCGGTTGGTGTTCACCAATACCGGCAGTGAAAATGATGGTATCAAGCCCTTCCAGAGTTACTGCCAAACGCGCGATTTCCTGAGCAATACGAAGAGTAAAAACATCAAGAGCCTGTTTTGCCTGTTCCAATTTGGATGTCACCAGATCACGACAATCCGCGCTGATGCCGGACATACCGAGCAGGCCGCTCGAATGATAAAGCATATATTCCATGTCACTGACACTATGACGTTTGTTACGCAAGAGATGGATGAGAACTCCCGCATCAAGTGACCCGCAACGCGTTGCCATAGGCACACCATCGAGTGTGGTAAAGCTCATAGTTGTTTCGGCACTTTGTTGATTTTTCAAGGCACAAAGACTGGCACCGCTTCCAAGATGTGCCACAACGACATTCTTTATACGAACATCTTTCGGCAATTTTGGTAATTGTTCCGAAATATAGTGATAGGAAAGCCCATGGAACCCGTATTTTTTTATACCGCGGTTGTGCAAAATGCGGGGAATGGCGAACCGCCTCACTCTATCGCTCTGGCCCTGATGAAAAGCTGTGTCAAAAGAGGCTGTTTGCATAAGTTCGGGATAAAGTTTTTTGACAAGATAAATCAGCCGGAGATTGGCCGGTTGATGGAGTGGTGCAAGCGGTATCAGCGATTCCATATAATCCAATGTCTTATCATTGACGATACACGCATTTCTGAAGATATCGGCGCCGTGCACTATTCTGTGACCAACCGCTTTAATGTCTCCGATATCCATTCGCTTAACTAGCCAGCCAAACACCTGCTTGAGCATTTCTTTGTCATCGGCTTTTTCAGGGAGCGGTGAAGCCGCTATCTGCTCGCCGGTTTGTTCAATCCGGAAAGAAAAACAATTACGCCTCAGATCAATCGAGCCTTTCCCCAGACGCTCTGCGCGGGAGCCATTTATTTCGTATAGCCCGACCTTTAACGATGAAGAGCCGGAATTGAACGTTACTATCCGGTTATTCATGATGCGCCTTCTCCAGTTTGAACCGCCGCTCAACCATGATTTTTGCAAGAGCTGCAGACGCAAGACGCACTGACACTTTATCCGATCGGCTGGTGAGAATAATCGGGACACGCGCACCGAGAACCAGTCCGGCCGCACCGGCATCGGCAAAATACATCAATTGCTTGGCAAGCATATTGCCCGCTTCAAGATCCGGCACCAGAAGAATATCGGCTTTACCTGCGACCGGTGAAACAATGCCCTTTATTTCGGCCGCCTTCAAATTGATCGCATTGTCAAAAGCCAATGGTCCATCCACAATTGCACCGGTAATTTGACCGCGCATCGACATAACCGTCAAAGCAGCCGCATCAAGGGTCGCCGGCATTTTCGAATTAACGGTTTCTACCGCAGCAAGCACCGCAACAAGTGGTTTTTCATGCCCCAGAATGCGCATAAGATCAACCGCGTTTTGAACAATATCGCGCTTGTCATCAAGATCCGGGCGGATATTGATTGCCGCATCGGTTATAAGAAGCGGCTTTGAATAGGCCGGTATATCCATTGCATAAACATGACTGATACGACGCTCTGTTCGCAACCCCGATTGTGCGCTGACCACAGCACTTAAAAGCTCGTCGGTATGGAGCGATCCTTTCATTAACGCCTGAACTTTTCCACTTGCTGCCATTTCGACCGCTGTCTGGGCAGCCGCATGGCTATGTTCTGTCGGTATGATTTCGAGATCATCTATTTTGACGCCTGCTTCTTTTGCAGCTTTTCTGATTTTTAATTCCGGCCCGACCAGAACCGGTTCCAGAAATTTTTCTTGCCAGGCTTCAATAGCCGCCACCATTGCCTCTTTTGAACAAGGATGGACAATTGCTGTTTTGATGGGAGGAAGATCGCGCGCCTGTTCAAGATAAGCATCATAACGTCCGTGTTTTTTTGCTGCCATCGTCATTTTCCTCCAACAACAATTTTAACTAGAACATTGGCCGCATTATTTTTTCGCCTGATTCTGCGAGACGGGCGACTGTACCCATCAATTCTTTCTTCTCGGCCTCGGTTAAATCAACATGATCGAGTTTTTGATCAAATACAATAGCGAAATTGCATCCTTCGGGAATAGCGCCAAGAACATATCCTCTCGACTGATCGACAAAAACCAACGGATCTTTGCGTTTTACTTTGAGCAAACGTTTTTGGATTTTGCCATCGGGCAAATGAATTCGGTAAAACCAATAACCGAAAAATAATTTTGTCAAAGCAACGATCGTCGGCATCATTTTGCATTGGCTTCCGACAACCCTCCATTGCCTATATTGCTGTATAAAATCAGTAAAACTTTTTATCGCAATTAGGAATGAAATCATCGAGACAATAAAAAACACAAAAAACCGTTGCCATATGTGATCTATTTCAAGGTTAAGCACCATTCTGTCCGGATTGTCACGCTGATAAATAATATATGCCGGATAAGAATTCTTTGTCAGGCCCAAAAAGCTCACTGAAAAATGTTTAGTAAACCTTTGCGTTTCGATCGTTATTTTCGCATCTGTCCGGCATTCTCGAAAAACCAGTAACCTCGCATTGCAACGATTATTTTCCAAAGTAAAATTCTGAACATATTCCGGATTATTCATAATTTGGAAATCTTCAATAAAATGTGGCTTCCAGAAAACACAGAACCCCAGAAAAATAATATTGAACAATAGAAAACAGATAGCTCCACGCTTAAGATAGGAATAATCACAGCGTAGGATTTTGAGGGGTCTTGTCGGGAAAGATTGACTAAGATTTTTCATAACTCACCCGGTGGAATCCTTGATAAGTTAATTAATATAATTTTATGCGTTGATTTTACAATAAACCGACATGATAAACAGTTAACAAGGTGGTTATTAAATGCTATAAGTTTTCGTGGGAAAAGCGGGATGACGCTAAAAAGCCTGTTTGTACATGAAAGTATTTATGGGTTATTGAAACGGAGTCTGTATAACCACGATGAAACGTGTTGAAAAACAGGAGTGGCGTAACCAGCTTATTCTCGATAATGCCCTGGATTATGCAATATTAACGGCTGATATGAACGGGCTTATTGTCAGTTGGAGTTCCGGAGCCGAAAAATTGTTCGGCTGGAAACCGGAAGAAGTAATCGGTCAACCGCTCGATATTCTTTTCACCGAAGAAGACAGAATGAACAGGCTTCCGGAAACGCGCCAACAAATGGCAAGTTTGCACCGGATAGACGTTGTCGAGCGCTTTCATCAAAGAAAAGATGGTACGACATTCTGGGCATCGGGAGATCTTCAAGCGCTCTATAGCGATGACGGGAAACAGCAGGGATTCTTAAAAATTGTCCGCGATCGCACGGACGAACAACGTCATTCCGAAACATTGAGGTTGAGTGAGGAACGGTTGCGGCTCGCCCAACAGGCTGCCGGCATCGGTGCTTTTGAAATTGACCGTGATCGCAAAATGATTGAAGCGACACCGCAATTTCTGAAACTTCTGGGGTTCGAGGAAAGCCCTGAACTTCCCTTGAATGACTTTTATTCCGTCATTGTCGATAATCCGAAACAGATTGCAAAACAAATGTTGCAGACCAGACAGGATGAAAGTCTGATTACACATCTGGAATTCCAGATCAAAAGGGCTGATACCAAACAATTACGCTGGATCGGTTATTGGGCCGAAGCTGCTCCAAAAGACGTTGGCAACTCGATGAAACATCGAATCTTGGGTGTTTTGCAAGATATTACCGAGCGGCGCGACGCACAGGAAAAACAGGCACTCCTTTCGGGTGAACTTGCCCATCGTGTCAAAAACATTCTGGCCATTGTTCAGAGCATTGCCAATCAAACTCTTACCGAATCGACATCGGTGAAAAAAGCATTACAGGATTTTTCGGTACGGCTGAATGCACTTGCCCATGCGCAGGATATTTTGACACAAGGGGCAACCAGCAGTGCCGACCTCAAACAAATCGTCGAAAGCAGTCTTGATATCCATGACAAGACCAAAAAAAGGTTCATCATATCGGGCCCGCCTATATCTCTTTCGCCGCCAACAGCATTGTCCATGGCTTTGGCACTTCACGAATTGAGCACCAATGCTGTCAAATATGGAGCTTTGTCCTCCAAAAACGGTATCGTCGAAATTAACTGGACTTTCGATAGGGATGAATTCCATTTTTCATGGCGTGAAAAAGATGGCCCGACAGTTAGTCAGCCAACAAAGCTCAGTTTCGGCAGCAAATTGATAAAGCGTCTTTTGCCAGCCCGTTTTAACGGGCATGCCGAATTGAATTATGCGCCGGAAGGTTTCTCCTTTGAACTAAAAGCACCTAGAACAGCGGAGAATTTTCCCGACTGATAAATTGGACTAACCTTTGGAAAAACTGCAACAGACTCATTTCGGGTAAAGATTTTCAACCATATTTGCTAGCCGCAAATATGCTGTTGAATAGGCGGGAAACGCAAATCAGCCAACACCATCTATCTCCGGAGATTGCTCATGCAACAGCCGATTTTGGCAGTGCATTTCAAAAACTGTGGACGGGCATTTTGTCATTGCTGAAAAACTGACCGGTCATCAGATATTCCTGCCTATCCGGCGATTTCAACGATCAGATAAACACAAAAAACGGATCTGGCGACAATGCCGATTTCGCGCCATAGTTTTTATCGAAAAAATTTGTGAAACGCGCTAATGGACTTTTCCTTACGATAGTCACCCGAACAATTATCCGACATTATGGAATTTTATGCGTTTATTTGTGGATGACACCGACGAAAGGAAGCTGCCGGAATGCGTGGCCTGCATCCATTCCATAACCGACGACAAATTGATCAGGACAGGGAAAACCGACGAAATCCGCTTCAATATCGGCCTGACGGCGCATCGCTTTATCAAGGAGGGCTGCAATAAAAATGCGTCCTGCACCACGCGTTTTCAAAAGATCGCGAACAAATTTCAGAGTCTTTCCCGATTCCAGAATATCGTCGATTAACAGAATGTCGCGCCCCGTAATATCGCTATCAAAATCATGAAGAAGTTTGATCTCTCCGCTTTCCTGACCAGCGCCATAGCTTGAAATTGTTATAAACTCGACAGTGGAGCTGACACCGGCGCGATGAAGTTCTCTGATAAGATCTGCTGCAAAGATAAAAGACCCTTTCAAAATCGGTAAAACCAGCAAGTTTTGTGGTTTTTTAGCTGCAATTTCCGTTGCTATTATACGATTGCGTTTGGCAATGTCCTGTTCCGAAAACAGAACATCAATCGACTTTCCATCTATCAAGGGCATGTTATTATCCATATAAAATTTTATGGCCGTGGCCTAACACAGACAATCGCGTTAAGAAAGCAATTGTCACCGCCAAATTTTAACCGCGACTTAACCATATTCATCAAGGATAGGAAAAATTGGGTCACCTGGTCAAGGACCTTTCAAGAGTTGGCAATGAATGCCTCTGAAGGACAGTAGCGGCTCACAGGGCAAAACCGGATAAAATTTCTGCGGTAAGAATAGGTAAATTAACAGTGATTCGTTTTGAAAATGTAGGCTTGCGTTATGGCATGGGGCCGGAAGTCCTCCGTGATATAAGCTTTTATATTCCGCACGGATCATTCCAGTTTTTGACAGGTCCTTCGGGTGCCGGCAAAACAACATTGTTGCGGTTGATGTTTCTGGCATTAAAACCGACGCGCGGTCTTATCAATATATTCGGACATGATACTGCCCTTTTGAAACGGCAGGATATGCCGAAATTGCGTCAGAGAATTGGCATTGTTTTTCAGGATTTCCGCCTGCTTGATCACATGACAACATATGAAAATGTCTCACTTCCCTTACGTGTGAGAGGCCGTGAGGAAGCAACCTACCGCGCCGAAGTAGAAGAGCTTCTGCAATGGGTGGGACTTGGTGAACGCATGGACGTATTGCCTCCTGTTCTATCCGGCGGAGAAAAACAACGCGCTGCGATAGCACGTGCTTTGATTGATCAGCCTGAAATTTTATTGGCAGACGAACCAACCGGTAATGTCGACCCTATCCTTGCCCGCAGACTATTGCGGCTGTTTATCGAGCTTAACCGTTCGGGAACTGCTGTGATTATTGCAACCCACGATATCAATCTGATGGAGCAGGTTGATGCGCGTCGCATGATTCTTAACGATGGAAGGCTGGAACTTTATGATTGAGCTTTCCCCATCTGAACCCCCAAGAAAATTCCGGTTCCTTAAAAGCTCGACGGCTCAAACATCCATTGTTCCGGCGGGTGATGTTTCGGGACAAGCCTTGGTTGTTGTGATTGCTATCATGACGTTTCTCGCATCCTTGGCTATTGGCGGCGTGGATCTTATCGGTTATTCGGCGCGTAATTGGGAAAATCAGGTTTCAAGGGAAGCCACTATTCAAATCCGTCCGACTGATGGCCTTGATATCGAAAAAACTTTAAAATATGCCGTCGAACTCGCTAAAAGCTTCCGAGGTGTAAAATCTGCCGAAATTGTCGATCGCACCGAAACAGAACGCCTTCTCGAACCGTGGCTTGGAACCGGACTGGAATTGAACGAACTTCCTATTCCGCGTCTTATTGTCGTGACACTTGATGATTCCGTTCCGGTCGATTTTGGTATGATAAGCGATGCCATTGCAACACAAATACCCGGAGGAAGTTTCGATGATCATCGCAACGCAATCAGCCGGCTCGTCACAATGGCACATGCGACCATTATTATCGGACTGGTCATATTGGCCCTTGTCATTTCGGCTTTGACCCTTACGATTATATTTGCAACACGCAGCGCCCTTTCAGCCAATGCCCATATTGTCGAAGTGCTGCATTTCATTGGAGCGGAATCAAGCTTTATCGCCCGTCAGTTCGACTTGCATTTTTTCAAGACCGGTTTCAAGGGAGCTTGTTATGGCGGTTTCACCGGCATTATCGTCTTTATTGCTTTTTCGTTCTGGTCAGGCTTTGTTTCCGGCACACCTGGCGGCGACCAGACATCGGCCTTATTCGGCCATTTCAGTCTTGGCCTGTCGAGTTATATCAAGATATTCATTCTTGTCAGCTTCGTCTCTTTACTGACGATGATGACGAGCCGCCTCACCATTTTAAGCCAGTTAAAATCAATTGACCGTAGCGAAAGCGAGTTATTTTAACGATGAGCGAATACACCTTATATGCGCAATTGGCAGATCCTGTGCAGAAGCGGAAAAAGCTTCGCCAGATCAGATTATTGCGTTGGAAAAGGCGTTTTTTCAAACATCTGCCGCCGGTCAGTATCTTTATTCTCGTCTGCATTGTTCTAATCGGTAGCGGTTTTTTCTATTTCAGTGAAAAAATATCCCGCCTTGCTCCACCGGATCCACTTCCGGTTGCCGATGCAATTATTGTGTTGACTGGCGGTGAAAGCCGGATGGAAGCCGGTCTTGATCTGCTTGGCAAAGGACTTGGCAAAAGACTGTTGATCAGCGGTGTCAATCCATCCACCAATAGTCAGGCCTTAATACGTGTGACCCATAGTGACCCGCAATTATTCGAGTGTTGTGTGGATCTCGGGCGTGAAGCTGTCAACACAATCGGAAACGCCGAAGAAGCGACCGACTGGATCAGAAAAAATCACTATCAGAAGGTCTATATCGTCACCAACGATTATCATATGCCGCGTTCTTTACGCGAATTGAATCGCTTGATGCCGCAGATAGACTTCATCGCCTATCCGATCAGCGAGAGAACCGGAGAACAAAGCCTGCTTAGGCAATTGGGTGAATTGAGATTGCTTGCAAGCGAATATATCAAATTCATCGGTGCGGAGCTTAGAGCCTATTTCTGATAATGGCGCAATTTTTTTAAGCCTATTTTTTAAGCCCGCACGGTCGACAATTGGCAAAAGTGATAATTGAATGACAATCGATTGTGATTGTTCAGCGCTTGAAATCTGCAACTTTAGCTGAAAGGACATTGATCGCATCTTTCGAGTGCATCTTGACCTGAAAACCGCGTCCGCCGCCATTGATATAGATTTTATCGAACAATTCGGCTGTTTCTTCAAAAACCGTAGGCAGATGCCGTCTTTGTCCGAAAGGCGAGATTCCACCAACCTTGTAACCGGTAAGTTTTTCAGCTTCCTCGACGCTCAACATTTCGGCATGTTTTCCACCAAAAGCGGCGGCGAGTTTTTTCATATTGGCTTCCTGATCGGATGGCAAAACCGCAACATGGGGTTTACCGTCAACGCTGACCATCAGTGTTTTGAAAACGGTTTCCGGATCGGCCCCGACAGCTTCTGCTGCCTGCAGGCCGACACGATCGGCATGTGGGTCATATTGATAGGTGATAAACTCGTATTCGATATGGTTATGATCAAGAAAGGCGGTTGCCGGAGTGGTTTTTGACACTTTAGACTTCCTTCAAATTCAATATCTATTAACGCGCTTATTCCATTAAGACAGGCTAATCGCGCGATAAAGCGGCAACAGGGTCAAGTTTAGAGGCATTGCGTGCAGGCAGAAAACCGAAGCCGATGCCGATAAGCGTGGAAAAAACAAAAGCTATAATAATTGAACCCATAGAGTAAACAAGTTTAAACGGTGCGCCGCTCACGGCAAAAATCCATCCGACAGAAAGACCGAGCAAAATACCCAAGGCACCGCCGATCAAACAAACAAGGACAGATTCTATCAGAAATTGCTGGAGAATATCGCTCTGGCGCGCTCCCACAGCCATTCGCACACCAATTTCATTGATTCGCTCGGATACAGTTACAAGCATGATATTCATCACACCTATGCCCCCCACCAGAAGCGAAATCAAAGCAATTGAGGCAACCAGCAAAGTCAGAACTTGCGTGCTTGCAATGACCTGTTCACGAAATTCTTCCGAATTGCGAATGAAAAAGTCTTCTGTGCCGTGCCGCATAATAAGAAAGCGTTTAACCGCAGCCTCGGCCAAACGAGAATCAACATTATCGGCAACTTTCAAAGTAATCGAGCGAACGGTATTATTGCCGAGAAAGCGCGTCTGCACCGTGGTATATGGCAAATAAAGTTGCAAAGTATCAGAAGGTGGCCCCATTTGTTGCAACTCTATGACACCAACAATACGGGTGGGAACTTTTCCAACCAGAACAACCTGTCCGATCGGACTTTCATGGCTATCGGGAAAAAGTGTTGGCACGGCCTGTTTTTCAACCACGAGATCGGTTGCACGCGAAGCCACACTTTCAGAATCGAACAACCGCCCTTCAACAAGTTTTGCTCCTTGTGCTTTGAAATATTGGTCGCTCACGCCATAAACCGTCACATTCGATTCAATCGACCCGTAGCGGACAGTAGACGATGTTGTAACTGTCGGCGTTACAGCATCAGAATAAGGTTGTTCGGAAAGTGCTATTGCATCTGAATCGACCAATGTCGTCACCTTGCCCGAACGCATATCGGCAAAGCTTTTTCCGGCAAAGATATTCAATGTATTGCTTCCCAGACTATTGATGTTTTCAAGAATCTGTTTTTGCGTACCATTTCCCAAAGCAACCATGGAAACCACGGCGGCAATACCGATAATAACACCGAGCATCGTCAAAAATGTCCGCATACGATGCGCATTCATTGACAACAAGGCCATGCGGAAAGCTTCATGGAAGCGGTCAAGAAATGATCTCAATAGTCCGATTTTTTTGTTGCTGACAACTTCTGTTGCAACTTCGTCGGCATGACCGGTGGCTACTTCTGTCGGCTGGTTGGGTTTATCCGACAAAATTTCCCCGTCACTGATTTCGATAATGCGTTCGGCTTTTTTTGCCACCGACATATCGTGCGTTACGATAATGATTGTGCGCCCTTCTGCGTGAATTTCTTCCAGAATGCGCAAGACTTCTTCACCGCTATGGCTATCAAGTGCTCCCGTCGGTTCGTCGGCAAGGATAACCTCGCCATTATTCATCAATGCGCGAGCAATCGAAACACGTTGCTGTTGACCGCCGGAAAGTTGTCCCGGCCGATGGGTGATGCGCTCGCCCATACCAAGACGTTGTAAAAGCGCGGCTGCACGCTGTTCTCTTTCATGTGGAGAACGTCCCGCATAAATTGCCGGAATTTCGACATTATCAAGCGCTGTCAACTCACCAAGCAAATGATAACGCTGGAAAATGAAACCAAAGTGATCACGCCGAAGAGACGAAAGTTCATCAGCGGAAAGTTGCGAGGTTTCTTTGCCCGAAACTTTGTAACTTCCCGAACTCGGCCGGTCGAGGCAACCGAGAATATTCATCAATGTCGATTTTCCCGAACCCGATGCGCCGACAATGGCCACCATTTCTCCACGTCGGATAGTCAGATTGATACCTTTCAAGACCCGTACTTTGCTTTCACCTGCGGGAAATTCACGTACGACATCTTCAAGAACAATGACCGCGTCTTTGTGAGTGTTTTCCATCAATCAGAACGGCCCCACGCGATGACGGCTTCCGGAAGTTGAAGGCATGGTGCCGTTGCTGACACCGGTTACAACGGTTTCACCTTCTTCAAGTCCGGAAACAACTTCGACCATAACTTTATTATTCAATCCGGTTTCAATGTCGCGGGCTTCAAGCTTGCCGTTTTTGTCAAGAACATTGACCACTGCTTGTTTACCCGAAACATCGTTCAATGCATCACTCGGTATAAGCAGCACCTTTTGAGCGCGTCCCAGAATTATATGGACTTCCGCAGTCATATAAGTGCGCAAAACACCATCATCATTCGGCACATTGAATGTGCCATTATAATAGATGGCCTGTGACGTTGACGAACTCGAAGAAGCCGTCGAGGATGAATTGAAACTAATATCATTGCGGATGGATTCAGGCGCCGGTTCAATTTTTTCCAACCGGCTTTCATAGCGCCGCGTACGATTGCCTAAAACATTGAAATATAGGTCCTGACCGGGTTTGACATTGATAACATCCGCTTCGGATATTTCGGCACGAACAGTCATCACCGACAAATCGCCGAGAATAACAATCGTCGGAGCCGACTGTACGGCGTTGACGTTCTGACCTTCCTGAACAACAGTGGCAAGAACTGTACCATCGGACGGCGCTGTTACACGCGTATAACCGAGATTGACTTTGGCTGTCTCGACATCAACTTCCGCCTGCACAATCTGGGCTTTCAACTGGTCAATTTGTGCCGCACGGATTTTGACTTGCGCATCGGCATCATCAAAATCGGCTTTGGAAACAGCATGCGAAGAGATCATCGTTTGCTGGCGGGTCATATTCTGCTTGGCAAGAACAAGTTGCGCTTCCTGCTCGGCAAGCTTGCCACGATAATTGGCAAGAGCTGCTTCCTTGCTTTTCAAATCGTTTGTCTGCGTTGTCGGATCGATTTCGGCAAGCAGATCGCCTTCTTTGACAACACTGCCCGGTTTTACCTTCATCGAAACGATACGACCCGTTGCGCGTGCACCAACAGCAACCAGTCGGTGCGGCTTGATTGTACCATTAGCAAGAACGCTGACTTCGATATCCCCCCTTTTGACTTTTGACGTCATATAGGTTGGCGCTGTCGTGGAAAAAAATGCCGAGTGGACAAATATCAAAAGCACGATCAGTGCAATCACAGCAATGATGATAACGACTGTTTTTTTTGCTTTCATCGCGTTTTGCTCTCTGTTTCAACTTTTCTGATGTGAGGCCCTGTATAGCCGTCGACAATTTCCGGTTTTGTGTCGTCTACCGCACCATTCCAACCACCACCCAAAGCTTTCATGAGCGAAATATAGTCCTTGGTAATCGAAACACGGCTTTCAATCAGTGACTGTTCGGATGAATAATGCGACCGCTCGGCATTCAACAGTTCGAGAAAACTGGTATTGCCGCTTTGATAGAGCGAACGCGACAGGCTCAGTGCTTTGGCATAAGAATTGGCGGCAGTGGCAAGTTTTGCCGAGCGCTGTCTTTCTTTGCTCATCGACACGAGTGCATTCTCGACATCTTCCAATGCCGTCAATACGCTGCTTCGATAATTGATAAAAGATTGGTCACGCTGGGCACGGGCAACCTCAACAGCGGCCATTCTCTGCCCGCCTTTAAAAATCGGTATACTCAAGCCGGGACCTGCCGACCAACTGATTGAAGAACTTTTTCCAAGTTCACCCGGCTGGGTAGCAGAGGTAGAAATATTGCCGGTTAACGTCAAAGACGGATAACGGTCGGCTTCCTTCTGGCCGATGCGGGCGGTAGCTTGCGCATATTGGCGTTCAGCCAGCCGAACATCCGGACGTGTCAGCAGAATATCGGCAGGAACGCCCGCCGGTATCGGCCATTTCGGTTCAGGAATTTTACCTGTTTTCGCCATGATATCATTAAGAGCTGTCGGGCTCTGGCCGGTTAAAACAGACAAACGGTGGATTGTTGTTGCAAGATTGGCTTGCATTTGCGGAATACCGGCTTCGGTGGTTGCAGCCTGCCCTTCGGCATTGGATACATCAAGCTGGGAAACCGCACCGGCGGCAAATTTATCTTTGGTCAATTGCGCGGTGCGCCGTTGCGCAACCGCCGTGCGTTGAGCCAGTGCTATTTGTTGTTGTAGCCCGCGTATTTCCGCATAATTGGTTGCAACATCTCCAATGAGAGTAAGCATTGTGGCACGCATATCTTCTTTGGCACCATCAAGACCGTATTTTGCAGCTTCAACAGCACGCCGGTTGGCTCCAAAAAGATCAATTTCCCAACTTGCATCAAGTCCACCACGATACTGGCTGCGCTCGGGCCCTCCGGCCGATTTATTGCGGTTGGCTGAAGCAGAGCCGTCAATACTTGGTAATAATGTTCCCGTTGTCTGCCACAAAGTTGCCCTTGCTTCGCGAACTTTTGCTTTTGCTGACTGGACATCATTGTTACCGGCAATCGCATCAGAGACCAGTTTATCAAGCAAGGGGTCATTCAGTCTTTGCCACCAATTGGCAAGTTCTGGCGGTGTTGACGGCGTTTCACGTGAATCGGCGCTCCATTTGGAATCGAGCTTGAAAATCGGCTTTTGATAATCGGGGCCGACAAG